>NZ_JBTYMC010000089.1:0-23878 GCF_054880855.1 Streptomyces sp. S6
CCGCGCGCAGGGCCGCGCGGACGGCGCGGCGGCCGATCCAGAAGCCGCTGCCGTCATCGCCCAGGAGCCAGCCGTCGCCGCCGGAGGTGGCCGTCAGGACGCGGCCCCGGACACGGGCGGCGACCGATCCGGTGCCGGCGATGAGGGCGAGGCCGTCGGTGGGGTGACCGGGGGCACCGGCGAAGGCGGCCTCGATGTCGCTGTGGATGGTGATCGGCGGGAGGGGGATGCCGAGGCGTTCGAGGGCGGCGGTCAGGGCGGTGCGGGCGTTGCGGCGGCCGGGTTCCTCGGACGGGGGCTCCGGGTCCGGCACCGCCGTGGCCCTGTCGGCCGGGATGGCCGGTGTTGTCGAGGTCGGCTCGCCGGTACGGGCCACTGCCGTCGCCGCCTCTTCGACCGAGGCGAGCGGCGCTGCCGTCGGCGGCTGAACCGTACGCGTACGAGCCGCTGCCGCTGCTGTCTCCGACCCAGAGCCGTTCCCGTTCTCGCCCTCGCCCAGCCTCCCCTCACCCCGATCTCCGCTCTCCCCCTCCTCCCCCGCCCGAACGCTCGCCGCCCCCGCGAACCCACCGGCCACGGCCACCACCCGTCCCGGCGGAGCCCCCCGCAGGGCCGCCCCGATCGCCTCGACCAGATGCTCGGTGACCCGCTCGACGGGCACGGTCAGCGCGTTGCCGGGCCCGGAGACGCCCTCGCCCAGGACGTGCCCGTCGTGCGCGTCGGCGAGGACGGCGCGGGTGCGGGTGCCGCCGGCGTCGACGCCGAGGACGTACGCCGGTCCGACAGAGGCCAGGGTTTGGTTCAAATCACTATTCATCGACACCCATGGTGGTTGATACATTCGCCGCAGACAAGGTCCGAACCGGATCCGCGACCCGAGGAGCACGCCATCAGCACACCCCCGCCCGCCACGGAACTCCGCTTCGGCGTCAACTACACCCCACGCCGGGGCTGGTTCCACGCCTGGCACGACTTCGACGCGCAGAGTGCCCGCGAGGACCTCGCCCAGATCGCCCAGCTCGGCCTGGACCACGTCCGCGTCTTCCATCTCTGGCCGCTCCTCCAGCCGAACCGCACCTTCATCCGTCCGGCCGCCGTGGACCAGCTGGTCCGCCTGGTGGACCTGGCGGCGGAGGTCGGCCTCGACGTCATGGTGGACGGCGTCCAGGGCCACCTGTCGAGCTTCGACTTCTACCCGGAGTGGACCCGCAGCTGGCACCACCGCAACGTCTTCACCGACCCGGAGGCGATCGAGGCCCAGGCGGCTCTCCTGCGCACCCTCGGCAAGGCCCTCGCCGACCGCCCCAACCTCATCGGCCTCCAGCTCGGCAACGAACTCAACAACCTCGTCGAGCACAACCCGGTGACCGCCGCCGAGGTCGACCACTACCTCGACACCCTCCTCGCCGCCTCCCGCGAGGGCCTCGGCCCCGCCGGCCTGGTCACCCACTCCGCGTACGACGCGGCCTGGTACGGCGACGACCACCCCTTCACCCCGGAGGCCTCGGCCCGCAAGGGTGACCTCACCACCGTCCACCCCTGGGTCTTCTCCGGCGACTGCGCCCGCCGCTACGGCCCCCGCTCCCCCCAGGTCCACCACCTCGCGGAGTACGGCACGGAGCTGGCGAAGGCCTACGCCACCGACCCCGCCCGCCCCGTCTGGGTCCAGGAGACCGGCGCCCCCGAACCCCACATCCCCGCCGACGACGCCCCCCTCTTCGCCCGCGAAACCCTCCTCAACGCGGCGAGCTGCACGAACCTGTGGGGTGTCACGTGGTGGTGCTCCCACGACGTGGACCGGAGCCTCGCGGACTATCCCGAGCTTGAGTACACGCTGGGGCTGTTCGACTCGAAGGGCGGCGTGAAACCCATCGCGGAGGCGATCGAGGAGACGGTCACGGAACTCCGAGCGCACCCTCTGACGCCGTCGCCGCGTACGACGGCGCTGGTCCTGGACTGCACGCCGTCTACGCGTTCGACGTCGGGTCCGGGGGGCGAGTTCTTCGAGGCGTGGATGAGAATGCGCGCAGAGGGCGCCCGACCGGCGGTGATCCTGGCAGAACAGACAGAGGATGCGGAGTACTTGGCGGCAAGGGGCGTAACAGAACTGATCAACGCCGGTTAAGCAGTTGTCCTTTTAGGGGCGCGGGGAACTGCGCGATCAGCCACAACGGACCCGCACTCGCCGCACAACCCGCACCACCCCACCGCTACCGCGCCCCCACCACCACCTCAGCCACAGCCCGAAGATTCACCCTCCCTCGCCCATAAGACAGCACAGCCCCCTCGTCCCCCACCCCAGGCAACCCAGTCGCCACCACCACCGCGTCAGGCCGCGCCCCCACCAGCGCCCCCCGCACCCACCCCTGCCACGGATACAACTCGGCATCACAGGTAGCCACCACCAACGGCCTCCCCGCAGCCGCCCGCAACACCTCCTCCACCAACCCCTCCCCGTCCTCGGGCTCCCCGGCGACAGCTCTCCCCGAAGCCGAAGGATCGACCTCCCGCACCGCGCTCACCAGACTCTCCCCACCCCAGTTCAACGCGGGATGCGGCCGGGGAAACAGATCCACGACATACGCCCCCTCCACGACGGCCCCCAACTCCCCTCCCCGCACGGCCCGTCGAGCAGCGACCAGCCCCGCGTCCCACGTCTCGATCGACCCCGGCACGACAGGAACGGCATACCTCTCGGCCAGCCTCGCCACTCTCCCGGCCGCCTCCAACACCCGCCCCTCGGACAGCGATCCATCCCGCAGCGCACCCAGCACCGCGTCCCGGCAAGCCAACGTCGTCCCCAACTCCGGCACGGCCACGATCACTTGATCCGCCCCCGCCCCCAGCGCCAGCCGAGCCCCCGCAGCCTCCCCGTACCGATCGGCGATGGCCTTCATCTCCAGCGCGTCACTGACGAGCACCCCGTCGAACCCCAACTCCCCCCGCAGCAACTCCCCGAGGATGCGAGGACTGAGCGTCGCCGGCAGCGCGGCGTCCAGCGCGGGGAACACCACATGTGCGCTCATCAGCATCGGCACCCCCGCCGAGATCGCCGCCCGGAACGGCGCGAGGTCCAGCTCCTCGAACGCCCGGGGATCGACGGCGAGTTCATAGTGACTGTCGGTGACGGTCCCCCCGTGCCCGGGAAAGTGCTTCGCGCAGGACGCCACCCCACGTGCCTCGGTCGCGGCGATCCAGGCTCGCAGATGCCGGGCGACGACCTCGGGGTCGGACCCGAACGCCCGGGTGCGGACGATGGGGTTCTCCCCCCGGTGCTGAAGGTCCGCGACGGGCGCGTACGACGCGCCGATGCCGAGACTCGCGAGGTGCGCGGCGAGCGCGTCCGCGCAGGCGGCCGTCAGGGCGGGGTCGTCGACGACACCGAGGGCGTAGTTCCCGGGCACCTCGGGCGCCCCGGCGGTCACGAGGTGGCCGATGCCGCCGCCCTCGTTGTCGATGCCGATCAACAGGTCGGGGCGCAGGGCCCGCAGGCCGGCCGTCAGCTCGCGCACCTGGCCGGCGTCGCGGATGTTGCGGGTGAAGAGGATGACTCCGCCGAGCCCTCGCTCGATCAGCGCCTTCAGGTCGTCGGGCACGGTGGTCGTACCGGCGAATCCGGCGACCAGGCAGCGGTGGGCGGCCTCGTCGAGGGAGGCGGGCAGAGCGGGGCGCGCAGTAAGGGTCACCCCCGAGATCCTCTGGCTCACCCAACCGAAAGTCAACACAGCCGAGGATTTTCTCATTCAGACGGCCGCCTGCGCCAGACACGCGAAAGGGCCTCCCCGCCGGAACATCCCGACGGAAAGGCCCTCCGAAGCCGGACGGCTACTGCGCCGACCCCTTCTTCCGCGACCGGTTCGCGAAGAACATCGCGCCCGCACCGACGGCGACGACGACAGCCGCGCCCCCGGCGATCGGCCCGACCGGCGTGCTGGAGCCCGTCTCGGCCAGCGGCGGGGTGGACTCGCTGGGCGAGGGGGTCGGGGTGGTGGGCGGCGGGGTCTCCAGCGGCGGCACCTCGGGCGTGGTGGGCGGAGTCGTCTCCGAGACCGGCTTGCTGGGCGAGGGCGCCGGCGGGGTGGTCTCCCCGGCGGGCGGCGGCGTCGTCTCCGTGGCCGGCGGCGTGGTGGGCGCCTCGGGGGTGGTCGGCGTAGACGGCGGCGGGGTGACGCCGCCCTCCTCGCACGCCTTGTCCCCGCCGTTCCAGGCGGCGATCAGGTGGTTCGGAGTGACGATGTTCCCCGGCTGGTAGGGCGCGGGGCCGTGACCCTCGCCGGTGCCGCCGTCGTAGGTGACGTCGTCGCCGTAGAGGTCTATCTGCCCGTAGCAGTCCGGCGTCTTGACGCTCAGCTTCTGCCAGGTGCGGCCGTCGTCGCTCTTGCCGGCGACGTCGTCCTTGCCGAGGTAGACGGAGTTCTTCTCGACGAGGGTCTGCTTGCCGGAGGTGTACCAGTTCGGGCCCTCCGTCGTGTACTTGGCGAGGGAGACGGGGTACTTGCAGTCCGCGCCGATCTCCTGGCCGGGGGCGAGGCGGACCTCGACCTTGTCGAGGCCGCTGCCGAAGGTGCGGAAGCCACCGGCGGACGTCCAGTCGCCGCCTTCGAGGCGGTACTGGATGGTGGCGGAGGAGCAGCCGGAGGTGGCGCTCGCGGGAGCCGCCGCGAGCAGGGGCGCGGCGGAGGCGGCGAAGGCGGTCGCCGCGAGCAGCGCCAGGCTCCTGGAACGCCGCGAAGGGGAGTACTGCGTACGGGACAAGTTGAGGCCTCTGTGCAGTCGTGTGATGGGAGGTGACTCTGATGCGAGCGTTCGACGCAGGCGGAAGCATCCGCGGACATGCGTGGAGGGGGGTACTCGCAACGCCCCACCTGCTCCTGCGAGCGCGATGAGGTTGGTTGAATAATGATTCACTTTCACAACCTCCGTCAATCCAGCACCACTTCCCCCCGCGTAAAATGGGTGTCAACCCCTACCTGTCGACTCCTCTTCACCGCGCCGCAAGTTGACGCGCCTGGTCAGCCCGCTGCGAGAACCCCCGCCGGGTCACCGGAGTTGAGGATCATCCGCCGCAGCACCTTGACGGTCGTGACGTAGTCGGCGTCGTCGATGCCCTCGTGCATCCGTTCCCGGACGGCGGGAGCGTGCCGCCCGATCTCGGTGCGGGCCGCCTCTCCTGTCGCGG
This sequence comes from Streptomyces sp. S6, assembly GCF_054880855.1. NCBI lineage: Bacteria > Bacillati > Actinomycetota > Actinomycetes > Kitasatosporales > Streptomycetaceae > Streptomyces > Streptomyces sp. S6. The sequence goes on from NZ_JBTYMC010000089.1 coordinate 5,180, forward strand.
GTGATCCTCCCCTTGCCCAGCATGGCCTCCGCCTCGGCGACGAGATCGTCCCCGGTACGGAGGCAACTCGTCATTGCCTTACGGCGAGAGGTCGTGGCGGGAGAGGTTGCGGAGGATCCAGAACTGGGGCTGAGAGGTACCGGAGTCGGTGAGCTGTTGGGTGGTCATCACGTCACCGTAGAACCTCAAGTCAGTTTGAGATCAAGGCCGCATTCTGCCCGCCCCCGCGAGGTCCCGTTCGAGGTCGTCCAGGGCCTGGCGCGCGGCGCTGATGCGGGCCAGGAGGAGTTCGTCCCTCTCCGCCGAACCCAATCCCTCCCCCACACCCAGCCCCTCCGCCGGACCCGACTCCGCCGCCGCCCCCAACTGCTCGCGCCGCCCGGGAGTTTCCGCGTTCTCCCGCTCCAACGCCTCCCGCTCCATGTCCCGCGCCTCGTCCAGCGACGTGATCACGACCCCGATGAGCACATTGACCAGCACGAACGATGCCAGCAGCACGTACGACGCGTAATAGACGAGGCTCCACCGGGAGATCTCAAGGCCCGAGTGCACCGCGTCCCCGATCCCGTCCAGTGTCATGAGGAGGAACAGGGTGAGGACGGCCCGCCCGATGGAGCCGTAGTGCTGCGGGTCCTCGCGGCTGAAGAACACCCAGCCGACCATGGCGTACACGTACAGCAGCAGCGCCCCGACCAGCAGAAAGCTCAGCGTGCCGGGCAGGCTGCGGACCACGGCGACCAGCATGACCCGCAGCTGCGGCAGGAACCGCGCGCTGCGCAGGACGCGGGCGAGGCGCAGGAGCCGCAGGATCGTGGTGTTCTCCCGGACGACCGGGAGGAACGTCGTGAGGATCACCGCGAGGTCGAAGAGGTTCCAGGGGTCCTTGAAGAAGTCCCGGGGCCGGTCGGCGTGCGCACCGAGCCGGACGAGGAGTTCGACGGTGAAGACGGCGAGACAGACGTGCTCGGCGAACCGCAGCCCGGTGTGCCAGCGGGACACCAGCCCGGCGTACGTCTCCACCCCGAGGAGCGCCGCGTTGAAGAGAATCACCGCGAAGACGGTGAGGGCGAACCAGCGGGACTCCGCGACCGCGCGGCAGCGGTCGGCCAGTTCCTGACGGGCGGTCTTCCCCGGCGCCGCCGCGACGGCGCCCATTTCGACGGCGTTCGCTTCGATCGCCCGGTCGTGCATGTGCGGCATCCTGCTGCCCTAGCTCCTTCATCACGCGTACGAGAAGGGCACCCCCGGTCAACCCGCCCCGCACCAGGGCAGGTTGAGAGATCACCCGGGGATACTTCTACAGGACCGTAGAGTGCTCGCGCCTCAGCGGGCCGCCAACCTCTTGAGAAGATCCACGGGCGGGACGAAGAACAGGGTGCCGGTGACGGCCTCGGAGAAGTCGAGGATCGGGTCGGGTCCGGTGTCCTCGGTGCCGAGGAACATCCGGCGCAGCATGGTCTCCGGGACCTCGGGGTCGCGCGCGTAGGCGATGAAGTACGTGCCGAACTCACCGTGCCCCGGCCGCCCGAACGGCAGCGCGGCGCGCAGGATCCGCCGCTCCTCCCCGTCGGAGCCGATGACCGTGTTCACGTCGGCGTGCGAACCGGGCCGCTCCAGCTCGATGTTGGTCGCCTTGGTCCGCCCGATCACCCCTTCCTGCTCCTCGGTGGACAGCTTCTCCCACGCCTGCACGTCGTGCAGGTACTTCTGGACGATCGCGTACGAGCCGCCCGCGAACGCCGGGTCCTCCGCGCCGACATAAGCGGTCTCGGCGGCGGTGAGGCCGACCGGGTTCTCCGTGCCGTCGACGAAGCCGAGGAGGTTGCGGGCGTCGAAGTAGGTGAAGGCGTGCACCTCGTCCTGGAGAACGGTGACGTCCCGCAGCCGCTTCACGATCTCGGCGGCCAGCGCGAAGCAGAGGTCGGGGCGGCTCGCGCGGAGGTGGAGCAGGAGGTCGCCCGGGGTGGCGACGGCTCGGTGCCGGGGGCCTTCGAGGGGGCGGAAGGGGTGCAGGGCGGCGGGGCGTTCCCCGGCTCCGCAGATCCGGTCCCAGCCGTCGGCGCCGATGCCCGCGACGCAGGTGAGCCGTCCTTCGGGGTGCCCGAAGCCGACCGACCTGACGAGTCCGGCGAGCCCGGCGAGCAGGTCCCGGACCACGGGCTCACCGCCGGGTTCGACGGTGAGGACCAGGAAGACGGCGGCGGAGGCCGGCGCCCCCGCCGGTCCCACGACGGGCTGTGCCCGCTCCCCATCCGGCCGGTGTTCCGAAGCAGACCAGGACGACGACATGGCTCCCCTCCCTGCGGACCTCTTGCCGGGCCCGGTGACGTACGGAAATGTGCTGGTGTCCGCGCACCGGACGTCCTCGACCGGGCGGCACCCCCGTGATCATGCCCGGCGGATCCCCTCCCGAAGTGCACGCCCGGAGCGACGGCTTCCACTCTCCATTTTCCCGCGCTCCCCTCCAACGGCGTCCACACGATCCGTCCCTCCCTCGACCACCACTGCCCCCACCTTCGCAGACGCCACTGACAACGCCCCCTACTCCCGCAGAAACCCGCCCACCACCTGCGAGAACGCCTCTCTCCCGTCCATCCACGGAAAGTGCCCGCCGCCCTCCTGGACCACCACCTCCGACCCCGGGAACACCCCCGCGACCTCCCCCACCACCTCCGGCGGAGCCACCACGTCCACCTCCCCCGCGACCACCAGCACCGGCGCCCCGAACCGCCCGAGCGCCGCACGCGTGCGTGCCGGGTCGTACGCGCCGTCAGCCCCGTACGCCTCCAGAATCACCGGATCCAGTGATTCGGCGGTGTGCTGCGCCCGTGCCGCCGCGTCCCAGCGCCCGTACGAGAACGGGGCAACGGCCTCCCAGTCGCCCCCTTCGCCGGCGACGATCGCCTCAAGGGCCGCGTACGCCTGCGGGAACCAGGGTTCACGCCGACGCAGCCGGGCCGTGGCCAGCCTCAGCTCTCCGGGTACCGGCAGTCCGACGGCGCGGGTGCTCGGGGTGACGAGCACAAGGCGGTTCACACGTCCGGGGTGCCGCTCGGCGTACAGGGCGGCGAGGTTCGCGCCCGCGCAGTGGGCCAGGAGATTCATCCTTTCGAGGCCCAGGTGGACGCGGAGTGCCTCGACGTCGTCGACCATGCGGTCGCAGCGGTACGTGTCGGGGTCGGCGGGAGTGGCCGAGCGGCCGGTGCCCCTGGGGTCGAGGCGGATCAGGCGGTGGTGGTCGGTGAGGCCGCCGAGGTCGCCCAGATAGGCGGAGTCGGTGGGGCCGCCGGGGAGGCAGACGAGGGGGGTGCCGTCGCCGGTGGAGCGGAGGGCGAGCGGGGTGCCGTCGGGGGCGGGGAAAGCGTCGTACGTCATGCGGGTCGGGCCTTTCGGGGTGCCGTTTCCAGGGCACTCCCGGTGGTCGACCTCGGGTCAGACGCGCCGGCCGGTGTCGTCGGGGGTGAGTGCCCTGCCTGGTCCTGCGGTGATGGGTCCCACCTCCTCGGTAGACGCCTGCGATGGTTCACGGCCGTGGCGGTGCACGGCTGCGGTGAGATTATCAGCCCACCCCGTTGCTGACCGCCGGGTCCACCGCCCGAGCCCTGCGATAGACACTCGGACTCACCCCGTACACCCGCTTGAACGCGGCGCTGAACCCGAACGCGTCCGCGTACCCCACCTTCCGCGCGACCGCCCCGACCGTCTCGCGCGTCCCGGTGAGCCAGTCCGCCGCGAGGTTCATCCGCCAGGTGGTGAGGTAGGTCAGCGGCGGGGTCCCGACGAGCCGGGCGAACCGGTCCGCGAGCGTCGTCCGGGACACCCCCGCCTCGGCCGCGAGCCCGACGAGCGTCCACGCGCGTTCGGGGGACGCGTGCATGACCCGCAGCACCGGCCCGACGACGTCGTCCGCGAGCGCCCCGAACCAGCCCGGCGGCACGTTCCCGGGCCGGTCGAACCAGCCGCGCAGCGCGCACACCAGCAGCCAGTCCAACAGCCGGTCCTGGACGACGAGTCCGGCGCCGTCGGCCGATCCGTCGAGGAAGTCCAGGAGCGGCGTGCACCCTTCGTGGCCGGGCACCAGCATGACCTCCGGCAGCACTCCGACGAGCCGCCTCCCGACGGCGCCCCGGGCGTCGTGGACGCCGGTGAGCAGGGTCGTGCGGTCCGTGTCGGAGCGCAGCCGGACGGGCTCGGGGCCCCGGACGACGACGGTGTCACCGCTCCGGACCGTCTCACCCCGGTCGAGGTGGGCCGTGCCGCTCAACACCACGCACAGTGTGAGGGAGTTGCCGCCCCCGAGGGGGACCGACCAGGGTGGTGGGAGGTCGGTGCGGCGGAGTCCGGCCCCGTCCGCGCGCACGCCCTGCAACAGATCGTCGAACGGCTCCATGAGAACACCCTAGGGCTTGGACGATCAGGCAGTTCCCCCGGACGATCGGCCATGTCCCCCGGTTTGACGCGCCAGTTGACTGAAGGGCATGACGACTGACACGGACACGATTCTGGTACTGGGCGCGACAGGAAAGGTGGGCCGACGACTCGTCCCGGCGCTGCGGGCGTCTGGACGGCAGGTGAAGGCGGCGTCGCGGACCGGCGCGGTGCGGTTCGACTGGCACGAACAGGACACCTGGGCAGGGGCGTTGGAAGCGGTGGACGCCGGTGTCCGCCGGTTCACGGCGCCGTCCGGACGAGGGATGGACCGTGTTCCGGTCGGCGTCTTCGCGGGAATGGCCGCCGGGGAGAAGGCGGTTCAGGGGTCCGGGGTGGAGTGGACGGCGCTGCGGCCCAACAACTTCCAGCAGAACTTCGACGAGGACGCCTGGCAGGCGCCCCTGCGTGCCGGACGGCTCGCCCTGCCGGCCGGTGACGTCCCCGAACCCTTCGTGGACGTACGGGACATCGCGGAGGTGGCAGCCGTCCTGCTGACGTCGGAGGGGTTCCAGGGGGAGGTGTACGAAATCTCGGGGGCGCGGGCGCTGACCTTCGCGGAGATCGCAAGCGCGGCCCAACGACCCCTTACTTACGAGGAGTTGACGCCGGAGGAGTACCGTGCCGACTTGCTGGAGCTGGGGTATCGGAAGGAGGCCGTGCACGATCTCGACCCCCTGTTCGCGATGATGCGGACGGGCCACTCGGCCACGCCCACATGGAACTGACCGCGGGTCACAGCCCAGTCCAACTCCCGCACCCACCCCTCCACTTGTGGAGACCCGTGAAGATTGAATGTGGAACTTCCGCATAAGATCGGAGATCTCATGGAGAGGGACCAGGCGTGAGCGAACACAACGGCAGGGCTGCGTCCGGGGACGAGGACGGACCCCGGGAACCCGCCCAGGGCTCGGGGTACAGCTTCCTCCCCGAGCCCGGCGAGGGTTCGGGCCCGGGGAACTTCCCGGAACCCGACCCCGAGCCCGACACCATGCCCCTCCCCCGGGTCGACCCCGGTCCGGACGAGAAGCCGCCCGCCAAGCGCAGCCGTATCGCCCTGGTCACGATCACCGCCGCCACCTTCGCCATAGCGGTGGGGGTCGTCGTCGGCGTCTCGATGTACCGGACGCCGTCGCGCGCCGACCACATCCAGGACGACCTGCGCGAAAGCGTCCCGGAGCAGATCTCCGCCGGCGCGGGACCCACGTCCGGCTCCCCGAGCCCCTCCACGTCCACGAGCCCGTCGTCGGCGTCACCCTCGGCGTCGAAGTCGACCAGTACCTCGCCGACGGCGTCCCCGTCGCCGTCCCCCTCGGCGACCGCGACGGCCGCCCCCACCGCCGTCCCGGACCCCACCCCCAGCCAGGACGACGGCGACGGTGCCCCGCGCGTCCTGCGCCTCGGCGACACCGGACCCCAGGTCAAAGAACTCCAGCTCCGCCTGAAGCAGATCGGCCGCTACGACGGCACGGCGAACGGCGTCTACGACGAGAGCGTCCAAAGCGCCGTCCGCACCTACCAGTTCACCCGTCTCATCCTCTCGGACGAATCCGGCGTGTACGGCTCGGTGACCCGTGAGTCGCTGGAGTCCGAGACCCGCAAGCCCTAGGAGACCTTCTTCAGGTACGCGCCCAGCCGGGCGATCGCCGCCGGGTTGCGGGGGCTCTCGACGAGGTCGACGTAGTCGAGGACGAAGATCCGCTTGTTCCTGACGGCGGGGACGTTCTTCAACGGCGCGTAGGAGAGCAGGAACTGCCGCTTCTGCTCGGCGCTGACGTTCCCGTAGTCGCAGATGACGATCACGTCCGGGTTGCGGGCGACGACGGTCTCCCAGCCGACGGTCGTCCAGGAGTCGTCGACGTCGTGCATGACGTTCTCGCCGCCGGCCGCGCTGATGATCTGGTCGGGCGCGGCGTACTTCCCGGAGGTGAACGGCGCGTCCTGGCCGCTGTCGTAGAGGAACACCTTGGACCGCTTCGCGGGTGCCTTCACCTCGGCTATCTCCTTCTTGAAGGAGGCGATGAGGGTGGCCGCGCGCTGCTGGACGCCGAAGAGTTCGCCCAGGTTGGTGAGGTCGGTGTAGAGGGCGTCGAGAGGCGGCATGATGCCGCGCGAGGCGTCGGTGCGGCCGTTGCGGCAGGACTCGGTGAGGATGTAGGAGGGGACGCCGAGCTTGGCGAGCGCGTCGGGGGTGAAGCCGGCGTCCTCGCGGAAGCCGTAGTTCCAGCCGGCGAAGACCAGGTCGGCGCGGGCGTCGAGGACGTTCTCCTTGGTGAGCTGGTCCTTGGAGAGCCACTTGACCTTCTGGTAGCCGTCCTTCCACGGCACGCTACTCAAGTCGCCCTTGTCGTCGGGCATCGCGAACCCGGCCATGCGGTCCTCCAGTCCGAGCGCGAACATCAGCTCCGTGATGCCGACGTCGTTGGTGACGACCCGCTCGGGGACGTGGTCGTAGGTCACCTTCTTGCCGCAGTTGGTGATCGTGACGGCCTTCGAGGCGGGAGACGCCGTCTTCTCCACGGAGGCTCCGCACCCGGTGACGGTCAAGCAGAGGGCGACGGCGGCGAGTTGGCGCAGGGAGGGCATGTGGGGGTTCCTTACAGGCGGTCGAGGAGGAGTTGGACGGCGCCGGTGACGGGGTGGCGCACGGGGTGGGCCCGGACGCCGAACACCTCGGCGAGCAGGGCGGGTCGGAGGACGTCCTCGGGGGTGCCGGAGGCCACGACGCGGCCCGCGTCGAGGACGTACAGCCGATCGCAGTACGCGGCGGCCAAGTTGAGGTCGTGGAGCGCGGCGAGGACGGTCAGTCCGGCGTCGCGGACGAGGGTCAGGACGTCCAACTGGTGGCTGATGTCGAGGTGGTTGGTGGGTTCGTCGAGGACCAGGACGCGCGGCTGCTGGGCCAACGCCCTTGCGATGAGGACGCGTTGACGTTCGCCGCCGGACAGCGCGAGGAAGCCCCGGTCGGCGAGGTGGCCCACGCCGGTGGCCGCCATGGCCTCCTCGCAGATCTTCCGGTCCTCGGCGGCGCCGCGCCGCTCGTGCGGGAGGCGGCCCATCGCGACGACCTCGGTGACCGTGAAGTCGAACTCGGCGCCGGATTCCTGCGGGAGCGCGGCCAGCACCCGGGCGGCGGCGCGCGGGTGCATCGTCCGCAGATCCTCGCCGTCGAGCCGGACCGCGCCCTCGTCGGGCCGCAGTGCCTGGTAGACGCACCTCAACAGGGTTGACTTCCCACTGCCGTTGGGGCCGACGAGGCCGACGACCTCGCCGGGTTCGACGGCGAGCCGGATGTCGTCGACGAGGCGCGCACCGGCCACGGTGACACTCACGCCGTCCAGGTCGAGCCGCATGCCGCTCACCACTTTCCGCCGAAGGCGTGGCCGCCGCGCCGCATCAGCAGCAGGAACGCGGGGACCCCCACCACGGCCGTGATCACGCCGACCGGGAGTTCGGCGGGGGCGACGAGGAGCCGGGACAGGACGTCCGCCCAGACCAGGAGGACGGCCCCGGCGAGCGGGGCGAGGACCAGCACCCGGCGGTGGTCGGCACCGACGGTCATCCGCACGAGGTGCGGGACCATCAGCCCGACGAACCCGATCGCGCCGCTGACGGCGACGAGGGTGCCGGTGACGGCGGCCGTCACGAGGAACAGCTCCCGCCGCAGCCGTCCCGGCCGCACGCCGAGGGAGGACGCCGTCTCGTCGCCCATCGCGATCGCGTTGAGCGCCCCCGCCCGGCGGCGCAGCCACGCCCACCCGGCGCCGACGGTGACGGCGGCGATCGGCACCTGGGCCCAGGTCGCCCCGCCGAGGCTGCCGAGCAGCCACATCATCGCCGAGCGGGCCGCCTCGCCCCGGCTGGCGCTGAACACCATGACGGTGGTGACCGCCTCGAAGCCGTACGCCAGCGCCGTCCCCGTCAGGATCAGGCGCAGCGGGGTGAGGCCGCGCGGGGTGCGGGCGACGGCGTAGACGAGGACCATCGCGGCCAGCGCCGAGAGGAACGCGGAGACGGACAGGGCCCAGACGCCGAGGGCGGCGAAGGCGCCCATGAGGATGACGGCGTTGGCGCCGACGGCCGCGCCGGAGGAGATGCCGAGGACGAAGGGGTCGGCGAGGGCGTTGCGGACCATGGCCTGGACGGCGACGCCGACGGAGGACAGTCCGGCGCCCGCGATCGCGCCGAGGACGACGCGGGGCAGGCGTATCTCCCAGACGATGGTGTAGTCGCCGGCGTCCTGTGCGGAAACGGTTCCGCCGGTCAGGCCCGCCCACAGGAGGCGCAGGGAGTCGCCGACGCCGACGCCGGAGGAGCCGAGGGTGACTCCGGCGAGCAGGGAGAGCAGCAGCAGGAGTGCGAGGGCAACGGTCAGCAGCGCGAGGGGGGTTCGGCGCACGGCGGTCCTTCGGGTGAGGCCGCCGGGAGACGTCGTGCGGGAAGGCACCTTGCGGGTCCCCTCTCGCAGTCCACGGCGAGCGGTCGTACGGGTCGCGTGCCGGCCGTGGGCGATCGGGCTCGCGCGGAAACGGTTCCGCGCACACCGTTGCGGGTCAGCGCCGGATTCTCACCGGACTTCCCCCGCGGGAGGCGAAGGGAGCCTAGCAAACGGTTTCGCCGCGTTTGCAGGGAGCCAAGGGTTCCCCCTGGCGCCAAGGTGTTGCGAGACTGCCCCCGTGATCCCCGCCGCCCCCGAACTCCAGGCCTTCCTCGAAGCCCTCACCCCGGGACGGCACCTCTCCGGCCGCATCGCCGCCATCGAGTCCTTCGGCGTCTTCGTCGACCTCGACGACGGCCCCCGCCACCCCGTCTTCCCCGGCGTCGGCTTCATCACCCACCCCGACCTCTCCTGGTACCGCTTCACCTCCCCCTCCGAGGTCGTCACGGTCGGCACCCCTGTCACCTGCGTCTTCCTCCACCACGACACCTGGAACGCCGAGGCCCGCCTCTCCCTGCGCGCCCTGCACCCTGACCCCCTCCATGCCTTCGCCGCCACCGTCCCCCTCGGCACACACCTGCGGGGCCGCGTCACCAAGGCCGTCCCTTTCGGTGTCTTCGTCGAACTCGCGAAGGGTGTCGAGGCGCTGCTGCGCGAGTCCGGACCGCAGGAAGGTGAGGAGGTCGAGGTGGTGCTGACGGAGGTGGACCAGGAGTGGCGTCGGGTGAGCGTCGGGCGGTCACACCGGTGAGCCCGCCCGCACACTCACCTGCTCCCCCACCTCCCGGAACCCCAGCTTCTCCGCCACCCGCCGCGACGCGTCGTTCCCCGCCCGCCACTGCGGCAGCAGGCCCGCTTCGAGAGCGTGGCGGACGGCGGCGGAGGCGGCTTCGCCGGCGAGGCCGCGCCCCCGGGCCTCGGGGGCGGTGAGGACGCACAGGTGGGCGGTCTCGGCGGGCCAGCGTTCGTACCCTGCGGCGGCGAGGACGCGGGAGCCCTCGCGGACGACGAACGCCGGGGAGTCGATGTCGGCGAGGGCGGACTCCGCCGCGTCCCGGGGGCCGACGGAGCGCAGGAAGGAGCGGACGGATTCCTGGGGTGTCGCTGTCGTGGCAGGGGTGGTGGTGCCGGGCGGCAGGTAGGCGAGGGTCGCCGGGCCCAGGATGTCCGCGCCGGAGGGGAGCGCGCGCAGGCTCGGCAGGGCTCGGCGGGCCGCGCGTGCGTCGGGGACGGTGATCAGGACCGCGTCGCCGATGCGGACCAGGCCGGTCCAGGCCGGCGGGCAGAGGCGGGAGTCCGGGGAGACGACGACCCGGGTGCCGCCGTCGGGAGGGAAGGTGGCCCCGGCGCCCGCCAACTCCTCCCACAGCCGTCGGACCCGGGTCAGCAGCGTGTCGTCACCCATCCCCGGACCGCACCCACTCCAGCACGGCGGCAGCAGCCTCCCGTGCCCCACCGCTCCCGAAGCGCTCCAGCAGCCCGGCGGCCCGCCCGCGCCCCATCCCGGCGGCCGACTCCGTGACCCGGCGCGCGAACCGCCCGTCTCCGGCCCCGCTCAACTCCCGCAGCGCGGCCGTCAGTACACCGGCCATCTCCGGGTCCCCGTCCCCGAAGTCGACCGCCGCCCCGAAGTCCGGCCAGTCGATCCGCCCGTCGCAGCAGCCGTGCCCGGCGACGAGTTCGGCCTGGCGAGCCTGCGTCGCGTTGGTCGCAGGCAGCAGCACCGTCGGGACCCCGCTCACGGCGGCGTCGTAGATGTTGCCGAGCCCTGGGGTCATGAACGCGTACGGCGCGTCGCGCAGGAGCCCGAGGATCTCGCCCCGCCGGCAGGTGGTGACGGTGACGCCGGGCACGGACGTCCCCAGCGCGCGGACGACGGCGTCGCTCGTCACGACGATCACCGAGTACCGCTCCGGCACCCCGCCCCGCACACCCTCGACAACGAGCCGCGCGTACGTCTCGACCTCGTCGGCGGCCCAGAACGGATTGCACAGCCCGCCCAGGTCGACGACGACTCGGTCCCCGCCGCCGAGCCATCCGGGCCCGGGTTCCACGAGTGGCGGCACCACCACCGTCCGCCCGGCCAGCAGCGGTTCCCCGGCGACCCGTTCCCGCACCCCGAAGAAGTCCTGCGCGAGGTGCAGCACGCCCTCGTCCTGGACGACGGGCCACAGCCCCGGCCAGAACCAGGCGAGCGCGTCGTAGACGGCGACCCGGAGACCGGCCTGCCGGGCCGTCAGTCCGATGGCGAAGTCCATGGAGGTGAGGAGTGCGTCGTACTCCCTCGCGAGGCCGCGCAGGAGGGCGAGGCGGGCGGGTTCGGCCAGGCCGGTGATGTCGTGGACGGCCGTGTAGGGCGGCCGGTGCTGGAGATCGAGTGTGTGCCCGCCGCCGACGTACGCCACCTCGGCGCCGCGCGCGGCGAGTTCGTCGGCGAGTACGGCCGAGGCCGCCGCCGGGCCAAAGCCGAACGCCTCGGCGTTGAGCAGAATGCGCGGTCCGTCACCCATCAGGCCCCCTTACCTCGCCCCACACGCCACCCGTACGCTGAGTAGGCATTCAGTAACTGTAGGTCGTGTGACCGTACTTCACCGGGAGACTCGATGAATTCACCCCCGCGAGCCGGCACCCTCCCGGTCCCCGGCGCGACGCTCTACCACGAGACGCGCGGCACCGACGGCCCGCCGCTGCTGCTGCTCGCGGGCGGCAACTCGGACGCCGCCGTCTTCACGGACCTCGCGGACGCGCTCGCGGCCGATCACCGCGTCATCTCCTGCGACCCGCGCGGCAATTCGCGCAGCGTCCTCGCCGGTCCACCCGTCGACCAGCGGATCGAGGAGCACGGCGAGGACGTCGCGCGTCTCCTCGACCACCTCGTGCCGGACGGCGAACCGGCGCGGATCTTCGGCAGTTGCTCGGGTTCGCTGGCCGCTCTGCACTTCGCGAGCCAGTATCCGGAGCGGGTGGCGGCCCTCGTCGTCCACGAGCCGCCCGCGTTCCGCCTGCTGCCGGACGCGCAGGAGTACCTGGACCTGGTGGAGCGGGTCCGCCTCACGCTGCGGACGGCGGGTGAGGCCGCCGCGATGGAGACGCTGGCGGTGCTGTTCGGCGGCAATCCGGCCCCCGATCTCCCCGAGGCGCACGACAACACGCGCTTCTTCATCGCCCACATGCTCCACCCCTCCTCCTCCCACCTCCCCGACCTCACCGCCATGACCCCGCTCTCCGGCCGCCTCGTCGTCGCGGGCGGCGCGGGCTCCCGCGACCAGACCATCCACCGTCCGGCGCTGGCCCTCGCCGCCGAACTCGGTCTGGATCTCGTCGAGTTCCCGGGCGGTCACGCCGGATACGCCCGCCATCCCCGTGAGTTCGCGGACCGGCTGAGGTCGGTCGTCGCGGACCTCACGAGCTGAGCAGCGCCGCCAACTCCCTTGCCGTCTCGGGGTGTCGGCTCAGGAGCGCGGCGCCCCGCACGGCCGTCCACCCCTCGTCGCACCCCAGTAGTCCGGCGAGCGCGTCGCAGGTCGCCGGGTGTGCCGCGAGGAGCGCGCAGGACGCCGTCCGGGTCACGGACTCGCCCTGCTGCGGGGCCTGTTCGCGCCACGGCGGTGTCCACGCGTCCAGCGCGGGCAGCCGCGCCGGGAAGAGCCGGTCCGCCTCGCGGATGAGGAGCGGGGCCAGTTCGGCGCCGCCCGCGCGCAGGGTCGTCACCAGCGTCGGCAGCCAGGGCAGGAGCACCTGGTCGGGGAGCCGTCCGAACGCCCGGGAGACGGCCTCGACGACGAAGTCCGCGAGCTGCGGCACCGGTTCGAGGGCGTGCAGGAAGCCGCTCAGGTAGCGCGGGTAGGCCGGGACGGTCAGCGGGCTGGACAGCAACGCGTCGCAGCGGGCGCCGAGTTCGGCGCGCGGGAGGGTGCCGAGGTGGGTCTGGGCCGCCCACAGCAGGGCCGTCTTCGCGGTGTCCTCGGGGTGCGACTGGGCTACGGCCAGCTCCAGTTGGGTGCGGTCGCAGCCGAGGGAGAGCGCGAGGCCCTCCATGCCGAACAGGAAGCCCAGCATCGCGGCGACCTGCCGGACGGTCGCGTCCTCGCCGGTGAACGCGGTGGGCAGCAGCGTGCAGTAGTGCGCGTAGCCCGTCTTGACGAACGACTCGATCCAGCCCGGGAGTTCGGGCTCCGCGGTGCGGTAGTACGCGAGCAGGCGGCGCACCCTCCTGAGCACCTCGGGGGCGCCGTCCACGGTCCGTTCCCGGGCGAGGACCTCCAGTGCGCGCGTGCCGAGTTCGTCGGCGAGGCGGCGGCTGCGCAGGTACAGCGTGGCGTCCTCGACGGCTTCGAGGACGGTCGCCGCGGTGGCCTGCGCGCCGTACGCGGTGCGGCGCAGCCGCTGTTCCAGGACCTGTTCGACGCTGACGCCCTCGTAGCCCAGCTCGATCAGTTCGCGCTGGTGCGTGCCGAGCGCCAGGTCCCAGGACTCCTGGATCGACCGCTCGCCGAGCACCCGCTCCCCCATGATCGGCCGCGCGGCCCCCTGCGGGAGCAGCCTGCGCAGGATCCACAGCACGTCGGAGCAGGCGGCCAGCTCCGGCTGTCCGGCGATGTCCAACAGCGCGCGCCGCACGCCGCGTTGCTGGAGTTTCAGGTTCAGCGGGGCCAGCCGGTCGTGCACGTCCCGCGCGAGCGGGGGGAGCGCCTCGTACCCGACCTGCCCGATCCGGTCGCCGCCCATCATGATCTCGACCAGCCGCCCGACGTCCCGCCGCCCCGGCACCGAGTCCTTCTCGATACAGGTCACCGCCGCGTCCTGGAAGTCGTACGGCGTCGGCTTGGCCCGGTCCCGCATCCCCGCGAGCAGGATCGACGTCTCGAACACGGCGATGGCGTCGGCGGTCGAGGCGAGATACCCGTTGCTCCGCGCCGCCCGGACGATGTCCACCGACCAGCCGAGGAGTTCGGCCTCGTCCATGGGGTCGAGGGCCGGGGGACGCTGGAGGAATCCGGTGAGGCGGTCGGGAGGGGTGGGGACGTCGGCGGGCCCACCGAAGGACTGTGCGGCGGCGACGGACGCAGCCACCGCACTCGGCGTCACAGCCACCACGCTCCGCGCCGACCCGGCAGGCCCGGCAGGCCCGGCAGGCCCGGCAGCTCCGGCAGCTCCGGCAGCTCCGGCAGCTCCGGCAGCTCCGGCAGCTCCGGCAGCTCCGGCAGCTCCGGCAGGGGCCACGGCCTGGCCTGGGGGCGCGTTCAACGTGTTCCCCGTGATGCCCGGCGCCGTGCCGGAGCCGTCGGGCGTCGCGTCTTCGGACCTGGACAGCGTCTCGCCCGATAGGGCCGTTGCCGTGGGCGCCAGGCTCGACGGCCGTGCGCCCGGCTCCGACGCGGCTTCCGTCGTCCCCGCAGCGCCCGCCGGTACGCCCGACACGACCACCCCAGGTACCGACGCCGGTCCTGCCGCGCCCGGAGAGCCCGCTGCCTCCAGGGCCCCCGTCCCCGCCTTCTTCCCCCGTCCCTTCCCCGCCCCCGCCAGCCGGAACGGCTTCACCCGGGTCCGTTTGAGGTTCTTCGCCCACTCCGTCGCCGCGATGGACACCGCCCCGGACGCGAGGCCGAACTGCGCCTCGATGGCCGAGTTGCTGGACGGGATCAGGCCGTGCCGCCACTTCGTGCCGCTGGGCGGGGTGATGGTGAAGGTGTCGGTGCCGTCGATGCCGAACTCGGCGACGTGGCTGGCCGCGTGGAAGGCGCCGCAGACGTAGAGGCAGTCGGCGGGGTCGGCGCCGCTCGCGGCCAGGTGCTGCCGCATCCGCGTCCACATGTACCGCTCACGGTCCTCGTCGGCCTCCACGCGCCGGCTGTCGCCGGGGGCGAGGCGGCGGAAGAGGCTGCCGATGAGGAGCATGACCTGGCGGTAGGTGTCGTGATCGCCGTCCCCGAGGGGCAGTTCGACGTACTGGTGCCACCACTCGGACCAGTGCCGCACCCGCCCGTGCCGCAGGAGGTGTTCCTCCAACTCGGCGAACCGGGGCCGCAGATCACCGATCTCGACACCTACGGCGTCACCGTGCAGCGCGCTGTCCTCGACGGCACCGCCGCGCGGACTCTCCCACTGGAAGACGTGGTCGGCGGACCGGTCGACGAGGACGAGTTCGACGCCGGGCGTGTCGAGGGCGTAGGCGATGGCCTGGTACTCGGCGGACGCCTCGGTGACCGGGGCGACGACGGACAGCGGCGCCCAGTCGACGGGGAACCCCTCGACCTCCCCGGCGAACGCCTGGACGGCGACCGGCAGACGGCAGTTGCGCAGTTCGGTGAGGAGCGGCGCCATGTCCTCGCACAGCTCCAGATAGATCACCCGGGGCTGCTTCTCGCGCAGGCGGCGGGCCATGGCGAGCGCGGACGCCGGGGAGTGGTGGCAGACGGGGAAGATCTCCAGGGGTTCGCGTATCGCCCGGTCGACGTCGTCGACGATGCCCCGCAGGATGCCCTCCAGGGCGTCCGGTCCGTCGGCGAACATCCGTGCCGCCTCGTCGAGTTGGGCGCGCAGCGCGCCGAAGGTGCCGTTCACGACAGGCTCGCGATCGCGGCACGGCCGCCTTCGAGGAACTCGGGCCACGAGCCGCCCTCTTCCTTGCCCCGGGGTTCGACGACGCCGTGCAGGTATTTGTTGAGGATGGCGAGGTCCTCGGGCGCGCGCCGGGCGAGGGAGCCGACGAGGGAGGACGCCAACGTGCGTGCGGTGAGCGCCTGTCGGCCGAAGAAGTTGCTGTGCAGGATCGCGTCCTCCAGGACGCCGATCTGTTCGGCGGTCGACAGCGCCGACTCCAGTTTCTCGTCGTCGCTGCCGGCGGCGGCCGAGGAGGCGCGCAGGTCGGCGAAGCTCTGGAGGAGGACGTCGAGCAGCGTGGGCGGGACGTCCAGTTCGATCTGGTGGCGCCGCAGCAGCTCTTCGGTGCGGAAGCGGACGATCTCCGCCTCGCTCTTCTTGTTCGTGACGACCGGGATGCGGACGAAGTTGAAGCGCCGTTTGAGCGCGGAGGAGAGGTCGTTGACGCCCCGGTCGCGGCTGTTGGCGGTGGCGATGACCGAGAACCCGGGTTGGGCGAACACGATGTTGTCGCTGTCGAGTTCGGGGACGGAGATGTACTTCTCGGAGAGGATCGAGATCAGCGCGTCCTGGACGTCGCTGGTGGAGCGGGTCAGCTCCTCGACGCGGCCGATCGCTCCGCTCTCCATGGCGGTCATGATCGGCGAGGGGATCATCGACTCCCGGGACTGGCCCTTGGCGATGACCTGGGAGACGTTCCAGGAGTACTTGATGTGGTCCTCGGTGGTGCCGGCGGTACCTTGCACGACGAGGGTGGACGTGCGGCAGATCGCGGCGGCGAGGAGTTCGGCGAGCCAGCTCTTGCCGGTGCCGGGGTCGCCGATGAGCAGGAGGCCGCGGTCGGAGGCGAGGGTGACGATCGCCCGCTCGACGATGCTCCGGTCGCCGAACCACTTCTGCGGGATCTCCCGCTCCAGCCCGTCGGCCCGCTCGGAGCCGAGGACGAACAGGCGGATCATCTTGGGCGACAGGCGCCAGGTGAACGGCTTGGGGCTGTCGTCGACGGACTCCAGCCAGTCCAGTTCCTCGGCGTACTTCAGCTCGGCGGGGGCGCGCAGCAGGTCGGACATGTCAGGGCCTTTCTGGCTGGTCAGGTGAGGAAGTTCTTGAGTTCGTGGACGAGCTTCTCGATGCGGCCGGAGATCACGGGGGTGCCGAGCGCCTTGAACCGCTCCCGGAACCAGGGGTTCACCTCTTGGCGGCCCGAGCTGGTCACCGAGCCCACGGGGATGAACTTCACCCCGGAGCGGTGAACGGCCTCGATCCCCTCCAGCAGCGGCTGGGAGCGGTCGAATTCGTAGAAGTCCGAGATCCACACCATGGCGGTGCTCGCCGGTTCGGTGATCTTCGGGCGGGCCATGGCCATCGCGATCGGCCCGTCGTTGCCGCCGCCGAGGTTGGTGCGCAGCAGCGCCTCGAAGGGGTCGTTCACCCACGGCGTCAGGTCGATGACCCGGGTGTCGTACGCGATGAGGTGGACGTCCACCTTCGGCAGTCCGGCGAAGATCGACGCGAGGATCGTGCAGTTGACCATCGAGTCGACCATGGAGCCCGACTGGTCGACGACGACGATCAGTCGCTGCGGGGTCGTCTTGCGGGCCGTGTGCCGGTAGTAGAGGCGGTCGACGTAGAGCCGTTCCTCCTCGGGGCTGTAGTTGGTGAGGTTCTTCCAGATCGTGCGGTCGAGGTCGAGGTTGCGGAAGACGCGTTTGGGCGGGACCGAGCGGTCGATCGCACCGACGGTCGCCTTCTCGACCTGGGTGCGCAGTACTTCGGCGACCTCGTCGACGAACCGGCGGATGAGCGCCTTGGCGTTCGCGAGGGCGACTCCGTCGAGGTTGTTCTTGTCGCGCAGGAGCTGCTCGATCAGGGACATGCTGGGGGTGAGCCGCGCGGCGAGTTTGGGGTCGGCGAGGACCTCCCGCAGGTGCATACGGCTGACCAGGTCGGCTTCGAGGTCGGCGAGTTCGGGGCCGATGGGGCTCACGCCCCTGCCGCCACCGCGCAGTTCGCCCGGCGCGCAGCCGAACGCCCGCTCCAGCCAGCCCGCGTCCGCCTGCCAGCGCGCCAACTGCCCCGCGTCGACGGCCCCGGAGCCGGTCGCGAACACGTTCAGCAGCACCTTCGACATCAGCGCCGCCCGCCGCACCTCGGCGGCCCGGTCCCGCTCCCCGTCCAGCTCCTCCACCCGCGCCAGGGCGTCGATCTCCCCGGCCAGCTGAGGATGCCGCTGCACCACGGAGTCCACGGAGGCCCGCGGATCCAGCAGCGCGGACGGCAGCCCGATGTCCTCGACGACGGCGAGACTCGCGGACTCCAGCGCGGGCCGCTCCTCAGGGTCGAAGAGGCGCGCGAGCAGCCGCCAGTACAGCACCTGCCGCCGGTTGCCGCAGGCGTCGTCGGGGACTGCGTCCGGGAACGCCTCCGTGGACGTTCCTGTGGGTTCGCCGGTCATTTCCTCAACAGCCTTCCGGCGCGCTCGCGCAGGACGGTCACGGCGTCCGTCGCCGCCTTCTCCGCCTTCGCGCCCGCCTTGTCGGTGGTCCCCCCGGCCCACGCGCCCGCGTGCAGCGCGACCGGCTTCTTCCGGACGACGGTCTCGACGGCCAGCGGCTGTACGGCGAACCGTCCGCCGTCCCACCGCAGCAGCCCGATGCAGGCGCCCGACGCGGCCACGGCGTCCGGTGTGAGCGGGCTCGCGACGGGAATGCGGTCGGTGTCGACGGCGAGGTCCTGTCCGGCGACGGTGAACGTGAGCCGGTCGCCGTCCTGTTCGGCGGTGTAGCCCTCCAGGAGCACCGGTACGGCGAGCCGTGCCGGGTGCCGGTCCAGGGGTGCCGTCGGTGCGGTCGCCGCCGTGGGCAGCGCCACCCGCGCGGTGGTGAACGCGTCCGCCGGTTCGCCCACGCGCGCGTGGCCGTCGTCCCAGAGGAGGTCGCCCTGCGCCGTGACCGGCATGCCGTCCAGCTCCATCGCCCGGCCTTCGCCGAGCGCCGCGAGCAGGGACATGTGCGGGCGCAGGAGCTGCCACACACCCGCGCCGACGACCGTGTCCGGCTTCGGCGCCGACACGCTCGCCCGCACCAGCCGGGGCGTCCCGCCGTCCGCCGGTTCGAGCACCGCGTTCCTCGACGACGACGGCCACTCCACCGAATCCTGGCGCATGCACGCGGCTGCTGCCGAACACTGGCGCGACATCTCCGACCGGCACCACGAGGTGCATGCCCTGA
>NZ_JBTYMC010000090.1:0-23779 GCF_054880855.1 Streptomyces sp. S6
CGCATGCTGGCCCTGGCCGCCGCGATCTGGCACAACTTCCAGACCGGCCAGGCGGTCAGCCGCTCACTGACCGCCTATGACCACTGACCGTATTTGGAAAGACTCGTCTAGGGGGACGGAGAGAGCGGCTTTTGTCGCACTTTATGCGCGCGCGCAAACCCCCGCAGTCCGGACGGCCCGCACGGGCTACCGCACCCTTCCTGCATGATCACCCCACCGAAAGGAGCGCGGCATGCGGGCAGTGGTGTTCGAGAGGTACGGCGAGCGGGCCGAGGTCAGGGACGTGCCGGACCCGCGTCCCGAACCGCACGGAGTGATCGTCCGAGTGGAGTCCACGGGCCTGTGCCGGAGCGACTGGCACGGCTGGCAGGGGCACGACCCGGACATCACCCTCCCGCACGTCCCGGGCCACGAACTCGCCGGCGTCGTCGAGGCGACCGGCCGGGACGTCACGCGATGGCGCGAGGGCGACCGCGTCACCGTCCCCTTCGTCTGCGCCTGCGGCACCTGCCCCGCCTGCCACGCCGGCGACCAGCAGGTCTGCGAACGCCAGACGCAACCCGGCTTCACCCACTGGGGTTCGTTCGCCGAGTACGTCGCCCTGGACCACGCCGACGTCAACCTCGTCGCGCTGCCGGACGACCTCTCGTACGCCACGGCCGCCTCATTGGGCTGCCGCTTCGCGACCGCGTTCCGCGCGGTGGTGCAGCAGGGCCGCGCCGCCCCGGGGGAGTGGGTCGCCGTGCACGGCTGCGGCGGCGTGGGCCTGTCCGCCGTCATGATCGCGGCGGCGACAGGCGCGCGCGTGCTGGCCGTCGACATCTCGCCCCGCGCGCTGCACCTCGCGAAGGAGTTCGGCGCGACGGAGTGCGTCGACGCGAGCACGGTGGACGACACGGCGGCACACGTCCGTGACCTGACCGGCGGCGGCGCCCACCTCTCCCTGGACGCCCTCGGCTCCCCGACGACCTGCGCAGCGTCGATCAACTCCCTGCGCCGCAGAGGCCGCCACCTCCAGATCGGCCTCCTCCCCTCCGACACCGGCACGACCCCCGTCCCGATGGCCCGCGCGATCGCCCTGGAGCTGACCCTCATCGGCAGCCACGGCATGGCCGCCCACACCTACCCCCAGATGCTGGACGCGGTCCGCACGGGCGTCCTGCGCCCGGACAGGCTCGTCACGTCGACGATCACCCTGGACGCCGTCCCGGAGGCCCTGGAGACGATGGGGACGGCGCCGGGTTCGGGGGTGACGGTCATCGAACCGTGGAGGTGACCTCGGTGACCGACGGATACCCCCGGTGAACGGCCCACTCCTGCTCCAGCACCCCCATGACCACCTCGTCCACCCACTCCCCGTCCTTCATCTCGACCTCCCGGCGTATCCCCTCCCGCACGAACCCGACCTTCTCGTACACCCTCAGGGCACGAGAATTGAACGCGTACGCCTCCAGCCCGATCCGATGCAGTCCGACCTGATCGAATCCGTACCCGACGATCAGCCGGACGGCCTCCGTACCGAGCCCCCGCCCCCGCCCGCGCGCCCCGATCCACGTCCGGAACGTACAGCTGCGCGCCTGCGGATCCCACTCGTTGAGGACGACCTCCCCGACCAGTTCCCCACCGACCCGGTCGGTGACGGCGAGATCGAGCCGGTCGGCCTGCGCGCTGCGCGACCCGTACCAGGACCGCAGGAACTCGGGGGAGAGGGGATTCGGCGAGGCCCCGGTGAACCGGATGACCTCGGGGTCCTCCATGAGGGCGGCCATCCTCTCGGCATCGTCCTCGGTGAACGGGCGCAGGACGGTCAGAGGGCCGGTGAGAACGGGTTTCGCGGAGAAGTCCATGGACGCGACTGTGCCCCACCCGAAGGCGGGGCACAGGTGGTTTTCCCGGACGGCGGCTCACTCCTCCCGGCGCGTCTGGCTCCGGGGTCTCGACGCGGCCCACGCCCGGACCGTGTCGGCGTACCAGTACGGCTTGCCTCCTTCGACGTGGTCCGGCGGCGGCAGGAGGCCGTGTTTGCGGTAGGAGCGGACGGTGTCGGGCTGGACGCGGATGTGGGCGGCGATGTCCCTGTAGGACCAGAGCTGACGGTCTGTCATGTGCTGCTGAACGACACCGGCCGACCGGAGGGAAGCGCCGGTTGATCACGTGTGACCGAAAGCCCGCGTACACGCGACATGCGTGACACAAAGGTGGTGTTTGTGACACACCTGACAAAAAATGCCCGAAACGCACGCCCATGGGGAGTGCGTTTCGGACACGGAGAACAAAGGGCGCTCAGGCCCCGCAGGACCTCAGGAACGCCCGGGTCCGCTGGGCGATCGGCAGCGGCTTGTCCGGCTCGCACGGGTACATGTCCTGCTCGACGATCGCGAACAGGTCGACGTCCAGCCGCCCGGCCGCCTCCAGCACCGGACCCAGCGCGGGCACGCCGGAAGGCGGCTCGCACATGACCCCCTGCGCGACGGCCGGCCCGAACGGCGTCCCCTTCGCGCGGACGTCGGCCAGGATCTCGGGGTCGACCTGCTTGAGGTGCAGGTACCCGATCCGCTCCCCGTACGTCTCGATCAGCTTGACGCTGTCCCCGCCGCAGTACGCGTAGTGCCCGGTGTCGAGGCACAGCGACACCAGCGACGAGTCGGTGCCGTCCAGGAACCGGACGACGTTCTCCTCGCTGTCGATGTGGGTGTCCGCGTGCGGGTGGACGACGATCTGGAGCCCGTACTCGTCCCGCACCCGCTCGCCCAGCCGCTCGGTGAGGGTGTTCAGATTCCGCCACTGCTCCGGCGTGAGCGTGTCCGGCTCCAGGACCTCACCGGTCTTGTCGTCGCGCCAGAAGGACGGGATGACGACGAGGTGCTTCGCGCCCATGGCCTGCGCGAGGACGGCGTTGTCGGCGACGTGCGCCCAGGTCTTCTCCCAGACGGACTCACCGTGGTGCAGCCCCGTGAAGACCGTGCCGGCGGACACCTTGAGGCCCCGCTCGGCGACCTCCTTCGTGAGGACTGCGGGGTCCGTCGGGAGGTACCCGTAGGGGCCCAGCTCGATCCACTCGTACCCGGACGCGGAGACCTCGTCGAGGAACCGCTGCCAGGGCACCTGGGCGGGGTCGTCCGGGAACCAGACGCCCCAGCTGTCGGGGGCCGAACCGATCCGGATGCGGGAGAGTGAGGGAGATGAGGACAACGTCGTCATGGGCGCCAGCGTGCTGTCTCCCCCGGGAGGTGTCAAGGGCTGGTCCGAATGTCTGGACAAAGTATTGACAGCGTTGGAGAGACGGGGCTAGAAAACCCTGAGGCGAGTCCGCGACGTGAAGGGAACCCGATGGCGTACGACCTGATCACCATGGGACGGATCGGGGTGGACCTCTACCCGCTCCAGACGGGCGTCCCGCTTCCGCAGGTCACCTCTTTCGGGAAGTTCCTCGGCGGCTCGGCGACCAACGTCGCGGTCGCGGCGGCCCGCCTCGGCCGCAGCACCGCCGTCATCACCCGCACCGGCGACGACCCCTTCGGCACCTACCTCCACGAGGAACTGCGCCGCTTCGGCGTCGACGACCGCTGGGTCACCCCGGTCGCCGGCCTCCCCACCCCGGTCACCTTCTGCGAGGTCTTCCCGCCGGACGACTTCCCGCTCTACTTCTACCGCCGCCCGAAGGCCCCCGACCTCGAAATCGACGCCCACGAACTGGACTTGACGGCCCTTCAGGAAGCCCGCCTGTTCTGGGTGACCGGCACCGGACTCAGCGAGGAGCCCAGCCGCACGGCGACCCTCGCCGCCCTCGCCCACCGCGCGAAGTCCGGCACCACGGTCTTCGACCTCGACTGGCGCCCCATGTTCTGGTCCGACCCCGAGGTCGCCCGCCCCTTCTACACCGAGGCGTTGAAGCACACGACCGTCGCCGTCGGCAACCTCGACGAGGTCGAGGTCGCGACCGGCGTCCGCGAACCCCGGGCCGCCGCACGGGCGTTGCTGGACGCGGGTGTCGAACTCGCCGTCGTCAAGCAGGGACCCAAGGGCGTCCTCGCGGTCAACGCCAAGGGCGAGGAGGCCGAGGTGCCGCCGCTGCCGGTGCACGTCCTCAACGGCCTCGGCGCCGGCGACGCCTTCGGCGGCTCCCTCTGCCACGGCCTCCTCGAAGGCTGGGACCTGGAGAAGATCATGCGCCACGCCAACGCGGCCGGCGCGATCGTCGCCTCCCGCCTGGAGTGCAGCTCGGCGATGCCGACAACTGCCGAGATCGAGGCGGCGGTTGCGGCCGGAGAGGTCACGCCGGAGATCTCGGGCGCGGCGGGCGCGGCCACCGAAACCCTTTCTGGAGCCGACCGATGAGCCCTGTCGCCGTGAACGTCGGCGAGATCGTCCGCCTGCGCGCCGAGCGCCCCGAGGCGGTCGCGGAGGCGGCGGCGAACCGCACGCGCCGCCCCCTCGTGGGCGACACCGGCCGCCTGATGATCGTCGCGGCCGACCACCCCGCACGCGGCGCCCTCGGCGTCGGCGGCGACAAGCTCGCCATGGCCAACCGCGCCGAACTCCTCGAACGCCTCTGCCTCGCGCTCAGCCGCCCCGGCGTGGACGGCGTCCTCGCGACCGCCGACATCCTCGACGACCTGCTGCTGCTCGGCGCCCTCGACGGCAAGGTCGTCATGGGCTCGATGAACCGCGGCGGCCTCCAGGGCTCCGTCTTCGAGATGGACGACCGCTTCACCGGCCACCGTGCCGAAGACCTCGAACGGCTGAACTTCGACGCGGGGAAACTGCTCGTCCGCATCGACTACGACGACCCGGGCTCCCTCACCACCCTGGAGACCACGGCCCGCGCGATCGACGACATGGCGGCCCGTCGACTCCCCCTGTTCGTCGAACCGTTCATCAGCCGCCGGACCCCCGAGGGCAAGGTCGTCAACGACCTCTCCGCCGAGGCCGTCACCCGCTCGATCGCCATCGCCTCAGGCCTGGGCGGCACTTCGGCCTACACCTGGCTGAAGCTCCCCGTCACCGAGAACCCCGACGACATGGCCGAGGTCATGCAGACGTCGACGCTGCCCGCCGTGCTGCTCGGCGGCGAGGTCGGCGGCGACCAGGACGGCGCGTACGAAAAATGGCGCGGCGCGCTCCAACTCCCCACCGTCCGGGGCCTGGTGGTCGGCCGCTCGCTGCTGTATCCGGCGGACAGCGACGTCGCCACCGCCGTGGACACCGCCGTAGGACTGCTGTGAGGGCCGCATGAGCAACGTCGAACTCCACGTACCCAAGGGCGCCGCCGCACAAGGCGATTACGCGCTCGACATCGACCCGAAGAGCGCGGGCTGGGGCTACAGCGCCCTGCGTATCGTCGAGTTGGGGGCCGGCGGCTCCCACACCTTCGACGCGGGGGAGAGCGAGTGGATCGTCCTCCCCCTCGAAGGCGGCTGTACCGTGC
The DNA here is from genome assembly GCF_054880855.1 of Streptomyces sp. S6. Lineage (NCBI taxonomy): Bacteria > Bacillati > Actinomycetota > Actinomycetes > Kitasatosporales > Streptomycetaceae > Streptomyces > Streptomyces sp. S6. The sequence goes on from NZ_JBTYMC010000090.1 coordinate 5,429, forward strand.
GAACAGACGGTGAAACATTCCAACTCCTGGGCAGGGAAAGCGTTTTCGCGGGGGTCACCGACTTCGCGTACGTTCCCCGAGAGGCTCAGGCCACGATCGCCTCCGGTGCGGGAGGCCGCTTCGCCCTGGCAGGAGCGAAGTGCGAGCGACGACTCCCCGCCCGCTACGGCCCCGCACCGGAGGTCCCCGTCGAGGACAGGGGCAGCGAGAACCGGCTGCGCCACGTCCGCAACTTCGCCTCGGCCGACGCCTTCGACTGCGACAGGCTGATCGCCGTCGAGGTCGTCACCCCGGGCGGCAACTGGTCGTCGTACCCGCCGCACAAGCACGACGAGCACCGGCCGGGCGAGGAAGCCGAGTTGGAGGAGATCTACTACTTCGAGATCGACGGCGAGGGCGGCTTCGGCTACCAGCGCGTGTCCCCCTCCCGCGAGGGCGGCGCGGACGTCCTCGCCGAGGTCCGCTCGGGCGACGCCGTCCTCGTCCCCGACGGCTGGCACGGCCCGTCGATCGCGCAGCCCGGCCACGACATGTACTACCTGAACGTCATGGCCGGCCCCGGCGCCACCCGCGAATGGCGCATTTGCTTCCACCCGGACCACACGGAGGGTTACCGATGACCATCAGGCTGACAGTGGCCCAGGCCCTGGTCCGCTTCCTGGCCGCCCAGTACACCGAGCGCGACGGACAGCGGCAGCGCCTCATCAGCGCCACCTGGGGAATCTTCGGCCACGGCAACGTGGCCGGCCTCGGCCAGGCGCTCGTGGAGCACGCCGACGCGATGCCCTACCTCCAGGGCCGCAACGAACAGTCGATGGTCCACGCGGCCGTCGGCTACGCCCGCCAGTCGAACCGGCTCTCCACCCACGCGGTGACGACGTCGATCGGCCCCGGCGCCACGAACCTGGTGACCGGCGCGGCCCTCGCGACCATCAATCACCTCCCGGTACTACTCCTCCCGGGTGACATCTTCGCGACCCGCGTCGCCGACCCGGTCCTCCAGCAGCTCGAAGTCCCGTACGCGGGCGACGTGTCGGTGAACGACGCGCTGCGCCCCGTCTCGCGCTACTTCGACCGCGTCACCCGCCCCGAAGCCCTGATCCCGGCCGCCCTCCAGGCGATGCGCGTCCTCACGGACCCGGTCCAGACGGGCGCGGTGACCCTCGCGCTGCCCCAGGACGTGCAGGCCGAGGCGTACGACTGGCCGGAGGAGTTCTTCGCCGACCGCGTCTGGACGGTACGCCGACCCGGCGCCGACCCCGTCGAGCTGGCGGCGGCGGCCGAGGCGATCCGGTCGGCCCGGCGCCCCCTGATCGTCGCGGGCGGCGGCGTCCACCACAGCCGCGCGGAGGACGCCCTCGCCTCCCTCGCGAGTACTACGGGTATCCCCGTCGCCTCCACCCAGGCCGGCAAGGGCTCCCTCCCGTACGACCACCCTCAGGACGTAGGGGCTGTCGGCCACACCGGCACCGCCACCGCCGACGAACTCGCCCGCACCGCGGACCTGGTCATCGGCGTCGGCACCCGCTACACCGACTTCACGACCGCCTCCAACACCCTCTTCAGCGCGGACACCCGCTTCCTCAACCTCAACATCGCCGGGTACGACGCCCACAAGCTGGCCGGCCTCCCGCTGGTCGCGGACGCCCGCAGCGCGCTGATCGCGCTGGCCGCCGAGTTGGGCGGGCATCGCTTGGAGGCGGCGTACATCGCGGAGTACACCGAGGACAAGGAGCGCTGGGAGCACCGCGTCGACGCCGCGTACGAGGCGACCGAGCAGGATGTACGGCCCACCCAGACCCAGGTACTAGGGGTACTGGACGCCCTCTGCGACGAGTCGGACATCGTCATCAACGCGGCCGGCTCCCTCCCCGGTGACCTGCACAAGCTGTGGCGGGCCCGCTCCCGGGACGGCTACCACCTGGAGTACGGGTACTCCTGCATGGGGTACGAGATCCCGGCCGCGATCGGCGTCAAGATGGCGTCCCCCGAGCGGAACGTCTGGGCGCTGGTCGGCGACGGCACGTACCTGATGATGCCGACGGAGATCGTGACGGCCGTCCAGGAGAACGTCGCCTTCAAGATGCTCCTGATCCAGAACCACGGGTACGCGTCCATCGGCGGCCTGTCGGAGGAGACCGGCGCGGAGCGCTACGGAACGGCCTACCGTTTCCGCGCCCCCGACGGCACGTTCTCCGGCGCCCCCCTACCCGTAGACCTGGCGGCCAACGTCGAGAGCCTCGGTATGCGGGTACTACGGGCAAAGACCGTAGGGGACCTGCGCGAGGCCCTCGCCGAGGCGCGTGCCGCCGACACCCCCACTTGTGTCTACGTCGAGACCGAAACGGCAGACACAGTGTCGGGAGCGCCCCCGGCGCAAGCCTGGTGGGATGTTCCCGTGGCCGAGACCGCGACAAGGCCGTCCGCCGTCAAGGCCCGCGAGCAGTACGAACGGCACGTCGCCGACCGTCGCCGCCACCTCTAGAAGCCGCCGGAACCACAAAGGAGCACCTGGGCATGACGAAGATCGTCAACCACTGGATCGGCGGCAAGACCGTCGAAGGCGCGTCGGGCACGTTCGGTCCTGTCACGGACCCGGCGACCGGCGCGGTCACCACGAAGGTCGCGTTCGCGACGGTCGACGAGGTCGACGCGGCCGTCGCCGCCGCCAAGGACGCCTTCGTGTCCTGGGGCCAGTCCTCGCTGGCCAAGCGCACCGAGATCCTCTTCAAGTTCCGCGCGCTGCTCGACGCCAACCGCGACGCCATCGCCGAGCTGATCACCGCCGAGCACGGCAAGGTCCACTCCGACGCGCTCGGCGAGGTCGCCCGTGGCCTGGAGATCGTCGACCTCGCCTGCGGGATCAACGTCCAGCTGAAGGGCGAGCTGTCGACGCAGGTCGCGAGCCGCGTCGACGTCGCCTCGATCCGCCAGCCGCTCGGCGTCGTCGCGGGCATCACGCCGTTCAACTTCCCGGCCATGGTGCCGATGTGGATGTTCCCCCTCGCCATCGCGACCGGCAACACGTTCGTCCTGAAGCCGTCCGAGAAGGACCCGTCGGCGTCCCTCAAGCTGGCTGAACTCCTCGCCGAGGCCGGTCTCCCCGACGGCGTCTTCAACGTCGTCCACGGCGACAAGGTGGCGGTGGACCGCCTGTTGGAGCACCCGGACGTCAAGGCCGTCTCGTTCGTCGGCTCGACCCCGATCGCGCGCTACATCCACACCACGGCGTCGGCAAACGGCAAGCGGGTCCAGGCACTTGGCGGCGCGAAGAACCACATGCTGGTTCTGCCGGACGCGGACTTGGACGCGGCAGCGGACGCGGCCGTCAGCGCCGCCTACGGTTCCGCCGGCGAGCGCTGCATGGCCATCTCCGCTGTTGTCGCGGTCGGTTCGATCGGCGACGAACTCGTCGAGAAGATCCGCGAGCGCGCCGAGAAGATCAAGATCGGCCCCGGCAACGACCCGACGTCGGAAATGGGCCCCCTGATCACCGCCGCCCACCGCGACAAGGTCGCGTCCTACGTGACGGGCGCGGCGGCCGAAGGCTGCGAAGTCGTCCTGGACGGCAGCGACTTCACGGTCGACGGCTTCGAGGACGGCCACTGGATCGGCATCTCCCTCCTCGACAAGGTCCCGACGACGGCCAAGGCGTACCAGGACGAGATCTTCGGCCCCGTCCTGACGGTCCTGCGCGTCGACACGTACGACGAGGGCATCGCCCTGATCAACGCGTCCCCCTTCGGCAACGGCACCGCCATCTTCACCCGCGACGGTGGCGCCGCCCGCCGCTTCCAACTGGAGGTCGAGGCAGGGATGGTGGGCGTCAACGTCCCGATCCCCGTCCCGGTGGGCTACCACAGCTTCGGTGGCTGGAAGGACTCGTTGTTCGGCGACCACCACATCTACGGCAACGACGGCACGCACTTCTACACGCGCGGCAAGGTCGTCACAACGCGCTGGCCGGACCCCTCCGAGGGCCCCTCGGGCGTGGACCTGGGTTTCCCGCGCAACCACTGAGCGGCAACTGAACAACGCCCCGCCGCCCCCGAGTTGGGGGTGGGCGGGGCGTTGTCGTGTCGCTCACCTACTCGTCCTCGTCGTCATCCTCGAAGTAGTCATCAATCCCCAACCGCCGCCCCCGCGACTCCGCCACCCTCACGGCATCCCGCAGACACTCCGACAGCCTCTTCCCCGTGAACAACACTTCCCCGGGCGCCGAGTTGGGGTCACCGAGCACCTCCGTCGCGTGCTCCAGCACTTCGACGGCGGTGTCCATCTGCCTGGCCTCCACGGCGTCGGCGAGCAGGGTGACGCGTCCCATGCCGCTGGGGTCGGGGGCGAGGTAGCAGGGGCCGCCGTAGTCGTTGGTCCAGGGGAGCAGGCGGAGTTTGGGGTCCATGGGGGTGCCTCCGGAAATGGGGGGTTTAACCGTTTGTGCCTCCATGGTTGCGGTGCGTCGTTACCCTCGACAGTGGGAGACCGTTTCCGGCCGCCACAGAAACGAGGGCGAAGGAGCCTGGCGATATGACCATCGACGCGAGCGGTGTCGAAGTTCCTTGCACGGCAAGGGAGTTGTACTCGCGGGAACTTCACCGCCAACGCACTGCGGCGGGCCTGTCCTTCCAAGGGTTGGCGGACGTCGTCAACTACAGCAAGCCTCATGTGTACGGCGTCGAGATCGGAACTCGCATGCCGCTGCCGCCGATCTCGGCGAAGTTCGACGTCGCGTTCGGCACGGGGGTGCTGTTTCAGGGCATCTACGAAACGATCCTTAAGGAGCAGCCCCAGAAGAGGTTCGACCACTGCCTGGAGCTGGAGGCGAAGGCGGTCCGGATCCAGGAGTTCAGCTCGAACCTGGTACCGGGCTTGCTTCAGACGGAGGCGTACATGCGGGCGCTGTTCGGCTGCAACAACCTGGAGGCGACGCCCGAGAAGATCGAGAACCTGGTCGCGAAGCGCCTGAGTCGGCAGGAAGTGCTTCGTGGAGACAACCCGCCTGACTACTGGGTCATCCTGGACGAGGCTGTCCTGCGCCGTCCGGTGGGTGGCCCGTCGGTCATGCGTGACCAACTCGCGGTACTCCGGCCCCTGGTGAACACAGGGCGCACGACGATCCAGGTCGTCCCTTTCGACGCGGGCGAGTACGTATGCATGAACGGAACCCTCATCCTGCTGACAGCGTCCGACGGCTTGACCACCGTCTACCACGAAGGCGGCGGTATCGGGGAGGCGTTCGATGACCGCGCAACGGTCGCCAGCCGCATCCGCGAGTACGATCACATGAAGGCATGCGCACTCTCGCCGAAGGCGTCTGCGACGTTGATCGAAGCGGCAATTGAAAGGTTCGACCGATGCGAGTCACCCCAGACTTGACCGCCGTTCAGTGGCGCAAGTCCACCTATAGCGGAGGCCAAGAGGGAGACGCCTGCGTCGAGGTTGCCGACAACATCGCAGACTTGATCCCTGTGCGCGACAGCAAGACTCCCCACGCCGCCTCCCTGGCTTTCGCACCTCCCGCGTGGCAAGCCTTCATCGAGTCCGCCAAGAGCACCTCCGCCCCCTGAGAGGTTCGACCGATGCGAGTCACCCCGGACCTGACCGGCGCTCAGTGGCGCAAGTCCACCTATACCGGTGGCGAAGCGGGTGACAACTGCGTCGAGGTGGCCGACAACATTCCCCACCTCATCCCTGTGCGCGACAGCAAGACTCCCCACACCGCCTCCCTGGCCTTCGCGCCTCGCGCCTGGCAAGCCTTCATCGAGTCCACCAAGGACACATCCACCCTCTGAGAGGTCGATCGATGCGAGTCACCCCGGACCTGACCGGCGCCCAGTGGTGCAAGTCCACCTACAGCGGCGGCCAGGACGGGTCGGACAACTGCGTCGAGGTCGCCCACAACATCCCCCATCTCATCCCCGTCCGCGACAGCAAAACCCCCCACACCACCCCCCTCACCTTCACCCCCCACGCCTGGCAAACCTTCCTCACCGCCACCCACCCCTCAAGCCACTGACGACCGCCCTCCCGCCCCCTCCCCCTCACGCGGGGTGAACACGAACGCCGAAGCGTCACCGTCCAGATCGATACTCAGCGACGCTTCCAACGCCTTGGCCAGACGCGTGAGCAACGGCAGGGTCGGCACGGAATCACCCCCCTCGATGTTCGAGATCTGCGGCTGACTCATCCCCGCCCGCCGAGCCAACTCACTCTGCGACAACCCAAGTTCCGTGCGCCGGTCGTAAACGGCCTGCCCCAGGGCAAACGCGTACCCGGCCTCCACGTAAGCGGCCGACTCCTCGACCCGTTCTCCCAAAAGCTTCCGGGTCCGGCGTGTCCTCCACTGGGAGTGGTTCACGACTTCTCCTCCTCCGCTCGGTCATACCTGTGCTCGGCGCGACCATGCTCCGCCTCGCACACTTTCTGCGCCTGCTGAGCCCGCTCGACCTCGGCGTCCTCACGCTGCCGGGTCTTGCGGAACACCGTCAGCAGGACAATCCGCTGCTCGGGGGCGAGCCAGTAGGTGATGCGAACCGCATTCCCGTCCACGGTGAAACGCAACTCGCGGAGTTTGCCGCCGAGATGACGTGAATACGGCTCGCCGAGGGTCGTCGGCTGAGCGGCGAGCATGTCGGCGGCGCGCTCGGCCTTGTCGTACTGCTGGTCCGAAAGGAGTGCCAGCCACTGACGTACCTCGGGTTCGATCTCGATCTGCCACGGATGACCCACACCTGCGACTATACAGATATCTATATGGCGAGTGTCGGGTTCGCAGCGCTGGGCCGCCGAGGTCGAAGCCGCAGATGACCGACGTACCCCCGTTCAGCGAGGCAACCCCACCGCCCGAGAAATCACCGAGTCGAACGCCCGGTCCGACAGCACCCGCCGCAAGGCGATGAACGGCCGCGCACCGAACCCCGTCGCATACCGAGTCCTGGGCCGCCCCGAACTCACCGCCTTGGCGACCGCCTCGGCAATGACACTCGGCGGCGAATTCCGCTTCGCGTTGGCCTCGGACCGCAGCGAGGACGCCACGGCGGCGGCCTGCGCACCGTACGCCCCGCCCGTGGACGTCTCCTCCAGCTTGGCCGCCGCGATGCCACCCCACTCCGTCGCGATCCCGCCGGGCTCGATGACGACGACGTCGATCCCGAACGGCTTGGCCTCCAGGCGGAGGCAGTCGCTGAGCGCCTCCAGGGCGAACTTCGTGCCGTGATACCAGCCGCCCAGCGGCGTATGGACCTTCCCGCCCATGGACGTGATGTTGACGACCGTCCCGGAGCGCCGCGCGCGCATGTGCGGCAGGACGAGCTGGGTCAGCCGCAGCGCCCTGAAGACGTTCACCTCGAACTGGTAGCGGGCCTCGTCGAGGGGGACGTCCTCGATCGCCCCGTACGACCCGTACCCCGCATTGTTGACGAGGACGTCGACGCGCCCCGTCTCCGCGATGATCAGGTCCACGCCGGCCCGCATGGACGCGTCGTCGGTGACGTCCATCTTCAGCGGTCGGACCCCCTGCGTGGCGAGCCGCTCCAGGCGGTCGGTGCGGCGGGCGGCGCCGTAGACGGTGTAGCCGAGGGCGTGCAGTTTGAGGGCGGTGGCCTCGCCGATGCCGGAGGACGCGCCGGTGACGAGGGCGGTCTTGGTGGTCATGGCGGAGTCCTTGATGTCCGTCACGGGCCCGGCAAGTAAGCTGAACCCTGGTTCAGTATCTATCCTGAACCCTGGTTCATCTTTATGCAACCCGGTGAGCCGAAGAGCACACCCGGACAAGTGAGAGGCCGCGAACCCCATGCCCCAGCCCACCCCCCGGCCCCGAGCCCCCCGCGCCGACGCCGTCCGCAACCGCAAAAAAATCCTCACCGCGGCCGGCGAACAGATCACCACCCACGGCCCGGACATCGGCATGGACGAGATCGCCGCCGCCGCAGGCGTCGCCGTCGGCACCCTCTACCGCCACTTCCCCACCAAGACGGACCTGGTCGCGGCGGTCGTCGCCGCACACATCACCCACGTCGCCGACGACGCGGACGCCGCCCTGGCCCGCGTCACCGCCGGCGCCCGCGCGCTGGACGAACTCACCGGATTCCTGGACCGCGTGATCGAGGCGTCCGTCGTCGACCGCGTCGTCAAGGCGGCGGCCCAGACCCTCGGCGCCGAACCCGGCGACCGCGTCGACGAGGACCGCGCGAGCGCCGCCGTCACCGCGCTGATCGAGGCCGGCCAGACCGCCGGGGACATCCACCCCGACGTCACCGTCCAGGACATCTACCTGCTGTTCTCCACCGCCCCCACCGACCGGCCGGAGGCCGTCCGCACCCGCTGGCGCACCCTCGTCATGCCGGGCCTGACGACCAGCCCCCGCCCGGTGGCGGGTTGACACGTACCGCGCTCGCAGTACGGCCCGTTCGCCTGTACGCCTTGAGGAGGGGCCCGTGCTCGCTCTCCGGTCGACAGCTCTTTGTCAGACTCACCCCGTACCGTTGACGTATGGATGATCGACTGCCCGGACAGACCCCGCCGAGGGGCCGCACATGAGCTGGTGGCCCCCCTCCCCGAGGCGCCTCCTGGCCGGAGCAGCCGCCGTCGCCGTCCTCGCGGGCGCGGGCACGTGGACGGCCGTGGCGTCGGACGGCAAGCCCGCGGTGCGTGAAGCGGACCGTGTCATGGACATCAACGGCGTCAAGCTGGACACGTCGTACTTCACGACCGACAGCACGAAGAAACGCCCCGCAGTCCTCCTCGCGCACGGCTTCGGCGGCAGCAAGGACGACCTCAAGAACCAGGCGGAAGACCTCGCGAAAGACGGGTACGCCGTCCTCACCTGGTCCGCGCGCGGCTTCGGCAAGTCCACCGGCAAGATCGGCCTGAACGACCCGAACGCCGAGGTCGCGGATGTCTCGAAGCTGATCGACTGGCTCGCGAAACAGCCGCAGGTCCAGCTCGACAAGGCGGGCGACCCGCGCGTGGGCGTGGCCGGCGGCTCCTACGGCGGGGCGATCTCCCTGCTCGCCGCCGGTCACGACAGCCGGGTCGACGCGATCGCCCCGTCCATCACGTACTGGAACCTGGCGGACGCCCTCTTCCCGAACGGTGTCTTCAAGAAACTCTGGACCGGCGTCTTCTTCAACACGGCGGGCGGCTGCGCGAAGTTCGAGCCCGCGCTGTGCGCGATGTACGACCGTGTCGCGGAATCCGGCGTCCCGGACGCCCAGGCGAAGAAACTCCTCGAAGCCCGCTCCCCCTCGGCCGTCGGCAACCGCATCAAGGTCCCCACCCTCCTCCTCCAGGGCCAGACCGACTCCCTCTTCACCCTCGCCCAGTCCGACGCCGCGGCGAAGGCGATCAAGGCGAACGGCGCCCCCGTGGACGTCGACTGGCTCGCCGGCGGCCACGACGGCGGCAACATGGAGCCGGCCCGCGTGCAGTCACGCGTCACGGCCTGGTTCGACCGCTACCTCAAGGACGACAAGTCCGCCGACACGGGCCCCGCGTTCCGCGTCACCCGCACCGGAGGCGTCGACTCCACGGACGGCGCGGCCCAACTGAAGGGCGCGAGCGCGGCCACGTACCCGGGCCTCGAAAACGACACCCGCACCATCCAACTCGCGGGCCCCCAGCAGACGTTCGCCAACCCGCCCGGCGCCAGCCCGCCCGCGATCTCCGCCCTCCCCGGCCTCGGCGCCGGCCGAGGCGGCCTCGCCCAGCTCTCCTCCCTCGGTGTCGGCCTCTCCCTCGACTTCCCCGGCCAGTTCGCCGCGTTCACCTCGAAACCGACGACGGACGACCTCCGCATCACCGGCTCCCCGACGGCGACGGTCCACATCACCTCGACGTCCGACGACGCCGTCCTCTTCGCGAAGGTGTACGACGTCGGCCCGGACGGCCGCAGCCAGTTCCTCCCCTCCCAGCTGGTCACCCCGATCCGCGTGACCGGCGCGAAGGACGGCAAGGACGTCACCCTGACCCTCCCGGCGATCGACCACAAGGTCCAGAAGGGCCACAGCCTCCGCCTGGTCCTCGCCTCCACGGACCTCGGGTACGCCTCCCCGGCGGCAGCGGCGTCGTACACCGTCGCGCTGACCAGCCCTCTCAAGGTCCCGACCGCGCCGGACGTGAAGACCACCGCCTCCACCTTCCCCGCGTGGGTCTGGTGGCTCCCGCTGGCGGGCCTCGGCATCGCGGCGGCCCTCCTGCTGACGGCCCGCCGCCGCACCGCGACCCCGGCCCCCGACCCGGAACTGAACGACGTCCCCCTCCAGATCACCGGCCTCACCAAGAAGTACAAGGGCGGCGACCGCTACAGCGTCCGCGACCTCGGCTTCACAGTCGAAAAGGGCCAGGTCCTCGGCCTCCTCGGCCCCAACGGCGCGGGCAAGACGACGACCCTGCGCATGCTGATGGGCCTCATCAAGCCCGACGGCGGCGAGATCCGCGTCTTCGGGCACGCGATCCGCCCCGGCGCCCCCGTCCTCTCCCGGGTCGGCGCGTTCGTCGAGGGCGCGGGCTTCCTCCCGCACCTCTCCGGCCGCGAGAACCTGGAGCTGTACTGGCAGGCGACCGGCCGCCCCGCCGAGGACGCGCACATGGACGAGGCCCTGGAGATCGCCGGCCTCGGCGACGCCCTCGCCCGCGCGGTGCGCACCTACTCGCAGGGCATGCGCCAGCGCCTCGCGATCGCCCAGGCCATGCTCGGCCTGCCGGACCTCCTGATCCTCGACGAACCGACCAACGGCCTCGACCCGCCGCAGATCCGCGAGATGCGCGAGGTGATGATCCGCTACGCCGCGCAGGGCCGCACCGTCATCGTCTCCAGCCACCTCCTGTCCGAGGTCGAGCAGTCCTGCACGCATCTCGTGGTCATGGACCGAGGCCAACTCGTCCAGGCGGGCCCGGTCGCCGAGATCATCGGCTCCGGAGACACCCTCCTGGTCGGCACGGCCACCCCGGTCGACGAGCCGATCGTCGAGAAGATCGCGGCCCTGCCCGGCATCGCCTCGGCGGTCGCCACGGACGACGGCATCCTGATCCGCCTCGCCCAGGGCGGCACCGCCCGGAGCCTGATCACCGAGCTGATCCGGCTGGACGTCCCGGTCGAGTCCGTCGGCCCGCACCGCCGCCTGGAGGACGCCTTCCTCACCCTGATCGGAGGTTCCGCATGAGCACGCTCACCGAAACGGCCTCCGGCTACCGGGCGTCGAACACCCTGCCCCTGCGGGTCGAACTCGCCCGCCAGTTCAAGCGCCGCCGCACACTGATCATGGGCGGCATCCTCGCCGCGCTGCCGTTCGTCCTGTGGATCGCGTTCATGATCGGCGGGACCCCGGACGACCGAGGCGGCACCGGCCGGGTCTCCCTGATGGACACGGCGACGGCGTCGGGCGCCAACTTCGCCGCCGTGAACCTCTTCGTGTCCGCCGGGTTCCTGCTGGTCATCCCGGTCGCCCTGTTCTGCGGGGACACGGTCGCCTCGGAGGCCGGCTGGTCCTCCCTGCGCTACCTCCTCGCGGCGCCGGTCCCGAGGGCCAGGCTCCTGTGGTCCAAGCTGATCGTCGGCCTGGGCCTCAGCCTCGCCGCGATGATCCTGCTCCCGGTCGTCGCCCTCGCGGTCGGCACGGCCGCCTACGGCTGGGGCCCGCTGGAGCTCCCGACGGGCGGCGCGCTCGCGCCGGGGACGGCGGCGCAGCGGCTGCTGATCGTCGTCGGCTACATCTTCGTCTCCCAACTCGTCACCGCCGGGCTCGCGTTCTGGCTCTCCACCCGGACCGACGCCCCGCTCGGCGCGGTCGGCGGCGCGGTCGGCCTGACGATCGTGGGGAACGTCCTGGACGCCGTCACCGCCCTCAAGGACTGGCGCGACTTCCTGCCGGCGCACTGGCAGTACGCCTGGGCCGACGCCGTGCAGCCGACCCCCGAGTGGGCGGGCATGGCACAGGGGGCGTCCGTCTCGGTGACCTATGCGGTGATCCTGTTCGCCCTCGCCTTCCGGGGGTTCGCGCGCAAGGACGTGGTCTCGTAAAAGTGGTCTCGTAACCCTCCCGCACAGGCCCGACCCCTGGCCCTGGAAGGCTACGCGCGAGTAAGTTGCCCTCACTTCCAGCCAGTTGAAGTCAGGGGAACGGTCATGGGCGTACGCAGGGACCTCAGGAGAGCCAAGGGGCGCACCGACCTCGCGGCCCGCATCGCCCTGGACCTGGTCCGGGACGAGAACGGCACGGTCCGCGAGGCCCGCGTCCCCTCCCTCACCGCCCCCCTGACGACGGGCAGCGTCGCCGACCTGCCGTACAAGAACGCCGCCGAAGCGCCGACCGACGTGATCCTCAAGCGCCGTGGCCCCGACGGGACGTGGCGCCCCATCACGGCCGCCGAGTTCGCCGCCGAGGTCACCGCCGTCGCGAAGGGCCTGATCGCGGCCGGCGTGGAGCCGGGTGCCCGGGTCGCGGTGATGTCGAGGACCCGGTACGAGTGGACGGTCCTCGACTTCGCGATCTGGGCGGCGGGCGGGGTCACCGTCCCGATCTACGCGACCTCCTCCGCCGAGCAGGTCGAGTGGATCGTCCGCGACTCCGGCGCCCGGCACGTCATCACAGAGAACCCCGCGAACACCGCCACCGTCGTCGAGGCCACCGCCGCCCGCGAACCGAAACTCTGGGAACTGGACGCGGGCGCCCTCGCCGACCTGCGGAACCTCGGCAAGGACCTCGCGGACGACGAGGTCGTCAAACGCCGCCGGGAACTCACCCCCGATGCCACCGCGACCATCTGCTACACCTCAGGTACTACGGGTCGCCCCAAGGGCTGCGTCCTCACCCACACCAACCTCCACGAGGAGGCGGGCAATGTCCTCGAACTCCTCCACCCCGTCTTCAAGGCCGTCACCGGCCGCACCGCCTCCACCCTCCTCTTCCTCCCGCTCGCCCACATCATGGGCCGCGTCCTCCAGATCGCCTGCCTCACCGGCCGCATCGAGGTCGGCCACTTCCCGAGCGTCAAACCCGACGAACTCCGGCCCGCCCTCAAGGAGTTCAGGCCCACCTTCATCGTCGGCGTCCCCTACCTCTTCGAGCGCATCCACGACACCGGCCGAGCCACCGCCGAGAAGATCGGCCGAGGCGCCTCCTTCGACCGCGCCGAACGCATCGGCGTCCGCTTCGCGGAGGCGTACCTCGCCAAGTTCCTGAACCCGAGCGCGAAAGGCCCGGGACTCAAGCTGTACGCCGCCTGGGCCCTGTACGACGTCCTCGTCTACCGCCGGATCCGGAGCGAACTCGGCGGCCGGCTCAACTACGCGATCAGCGGCGGCAGTCCGCTCGACCGCACCCTCAACCTCTTCTTCCAGGCCGCCGGCATCATCGTCTACGAGGGCTACGGCCTGACCGAGACGACGGCCGCCGCGACCATGATCCCGCCCCTGGAACCCCGCCCCGGCACGGTCGGCCGCCCGGTCCCCGGCACCGCGATCCGCATCGCCGACGACGGCGAGGTCCTCATCAAGGGCGGCGCCGTCTTCCGGGCCTACTGGAACAACCCCGAGGCCACCCGACAGGTCCTCGACGACGGCTGGTTCGAGACCGGCGACCTCGGCGCCCTCGACGACGACGGCTATCTCACCATCACCGGCCGCAAGAAGGACCTCCTCGTCACCTCCGGCGGCAAGAACGTCTCCCCGGCGGTCCTGGAGGACCGCCTGCGCAGCCGCGCCCCCGTCGGCCAGTGCCTCGTCGTCGGCGACAACCGCGCCTTCATCGCCGCCCTCGTCACCCTCGACCCGGACGCGATCGCCCACTGGCTCGCCGTCCGAGGGCTCCCAGCCGGCACCCCGTTCGCCGAACTCGCCGCCGATCCCAGCCTCCGCGAAACCGTCCAGCGCGCCGTCGACTACGCCAACCAGGCCGTCTCCCGCGCCGAGTCCATCCGCGAATTCACCCTGGTGGAAGGCGAGTTCACCGAGGCGAACGGCATGCTGACGCCGTCCCTGAAGGTCAAGCGGGACGTCGTCACCCGCGCCTACGCCGAACACATCGAGGCGATCTACCGCAAGTAGCCGTCAAGCAGCCGTCAACCAGCCGTCCAGCGGCCGGACATGACGGACGGCGGGTCACCGGCGAACCGGTGACCCGCCGTCCGGCGGAGCGGTACGGCTCAGCCGTTGGCCGCGCCGTTGCCCGAGAGGACCGGGATGTTGCTGAGGATGTGCGACAGCGGCTCGTCACCCTTGGCCTGGGTGGAGTTCTCGACACACTGCTGGTTCTGCGGCGCCGACAGGACGTTGATGTCCTGGACGGCGATCGGCACGAGGCCGACGATCGAACCGGCGTTGATCTTCGCCGGCAGACCGACACAGGGCTTGTTCAGCGAACCCTGGACCAGCGAGAGCTGCGGGCTCATGTCGCCGAAGGTGGCGGAGTTGCCGAACTCCTGCGAGGCGCCGTTGCCGCTGGCCGAGTTGGTCCCGTTGCCGTCACCGATGGCCAGCGCCTGAGGCGCGGCACCGGCGGCGATACCGGCGACGGAAGCGGCTACAGCGGCGGTTGCCCACAGCTTCTTCATGGTTCTTGTTCCCTTCGAAAAAGCGGACTCCGGGGGAGGAGCTGCATGACCGAGAACGGCCCACCCCTGCCCGAGGTTGCGCAAGTTGCCCCGTTCGGCCCAGCGCGCACCCCGCTCACCTACAGGCGTACGCGCTCCCGCGCACCGGCACCGGCGCCCCCAGCAGGCTCGGCGGGTCCTTCGGGCGCGGGTTCGCCCGCGCGACCAGCAGCGGCTGGTCCTTGGCGAGCTTCCCGAACACCGCCCGCGCCTTCCCCCGGTCCCACGCGAGCGTCGAACCGACGTCCCTGCGCACAGGGTTGAAACCGGCGATCGGCACGGTCGTGAACTCCGTCGACGACACCGGCACCTTGCGCAACTCGCCCGCGAGCCGCACGAGTTCGATCACCCCGAACCCCTGCGGACCCGAACCGAGCAGCGTACGGACCCAGTTGACCGTCCGCACCGGATCGGCGAGCAGCTTCCGCGCCGACAGTCCACGCAACGCCTGCACCAGGAACCGCTGTTGACGCTGGATGCGGCCGAGGTCGGCGCTGTTGTCGAAGTGCCGGGAGCGCACGTACTGCAACGCCGGCCCACCGCTCAGCCGGTACTTGCCGGGGCGCAGGTCCAGCTTCGTCGCGGAGTCCTTCAGCCGCCGGGGCGTGCACACCTCGACGCCGCCGACCCGGTCGACGGTGTCCATGAACCGCCGGAAGTCCACCTGGAGGTACTTGTCGACCTTGACGCCGGTCATCGCCGACACGGTCTTCACCGCCAGCTCCGGACCGCCCTCCTGATAGGCCGCGTTGAGCTTGGCCTGGTGCGCCCGCCGGGTGCGCCCCGCGTAGTCCCGGTACGCCGGGACCGTCGCGAGGGAGTCCCTCGGCAGGCCGACGACGCTGATCCGGTCCCGGCGGGCCGAGAGGTGCACCAGCATCATCGAGTCCGAGCAGCCGCAGGGCTCGCCGCCCGCGTGGAACCGGCGCTTCTCGGCCGTCGTGATGGTGTCCCGCTCGTCCGTGCCCAGCAGCAGGATGTTCAGGGGGCGTCGGGGCGCGGCGTGCGCGGCGGGGAGCGCGGCGCCGGTCAGGAGGGCGGCGGCGGTGGTGAGGACGGCGGCGGGGAGGCAGAGGCGTCTCGCTCTCGCCCTCGCCGAAAGGTTTCTGTGCTGTTTATCCGATCTTTCGCTCGTCACGCCGCGCAAGGTAAACGGAACGGGCCGCCGGAAGACCGGCGGCCCGCTGCGGCGGGGCGGAAATCAGCCCCTGGGCTCAGCGAAGTGAACCCGTTCGACGGCTCAGTGGTTGGCCGCGCCGTTGCCCGAGAGGACCGGGATGTTGTCGAGGATGTGCGACAGCGGCTCGTCACCCTTGGCCTGCGTCGAGTTCTCGACACACTGCTGGTTCTGCGGGGAGGACAGGACGTTGATGTCCTGGACCGCGATCGGCACGAGGCCGACGATCGAACCGGCGTTGACCTTGGCCGGCAGACCGATGCAGGGCTTGTTCAGCGAACCCTGGATGAGCGCCATCTGCGGGCTCATGTTGCCGTAGGTCGCCGAGTTGCCGAACGCCTGGGAGGCGCCGTTGCCGCTCGCGGAGTTGGTGCCGTTGTCGTTGCCGATGGCGAGGGCCGGGCCGGCGCCCGCGCCGACGACCGACGCGGCGACAGCGGCAGCGGCGAGTACCTTCTTGATCACTTGAATAAGTCCCTTCTGGAGAAACCCCGTCCACCGGAGTGCGCTGAACAACCGGCGAAGGGGCCCGACGGTTTCCCCCATTCACCCGTACGGCCCAAGACCGGCGTGTCGGAAAACCGATCGGGTGAAGCGCCGCAACCAAATCCCGTGCCCGCTGTTGTGTCGGTGGCAGGCACATGGTCCCGGCTCTACCGCCGGGATCGGGAAAGAGAAGAGAGCGAAATGCTGAAGAAGGCAATGGCCGTGGCGGCGGTAGCCGCGTCCGTCGTCGGCGCGAGCGCGGCGGTGGCCCCCCAGGCGCTTGCCATCGGGGACGGCAACGGCACCAACTCGGCCAGCGGCAACAAGGCGCAGTCGGCGTTCGGCAACTCGGTGACCAAGGGCGACATGAGCCCCCAGGCCACGCTGGTCCAGGGTTCCGTCAACAAGCTCTGCGCCGGTGTGCCGCTCAAGGCCAACGTGGGCTCCGTCGTCGGCGTCGTGCCGATCGCCGTCCAGGACATCCCGATCCTGTCGGCGCCGCAGAACCAGCAGTGTGTCGAGAACTCGACGCAGGCCAAGGGTGACGAGCCGATCTCGCACATCGCCAACAACATCCCGGTCCTCTCGGGCAACGGCGTCGGCAACGGCTGACGTCCGCGGGTGTGTCACGCCCGGGTGGTCCGTCTTGCGTGCGGGCCGTCCGGGCGTTTTTTCCGTGACGCGCCGTCAATTTCCTTTACTTCCTTGAGGGGAAGCGTTTCACCACTCCAAACTGTTGATTATATGAATGCGTTCGAGTGAATTCCCGTTCGGCCCATGTTGCTCAGTTTCTTTCGCTGTCTATCTCTCGTTTGCAGCCTGTAGGTCATGGGAGGCATGACCACGGAGAAGGGATAGACATGAAGAAGAGCGCTGCCGTCATCGCGGGTCTGGTACTGGCGCTGGGCGGGGCGGTTCCGGCCTTCGCGGACGCGGGTGCCGAGGGTGCGGCCATCGGCTCGCCGGGTGTCCTGTCCGGCAACGTCGTCCAGATCCCGGTCCACGTCCCGGTCAACGTCTGCGGCAACACCGTCAACGTGATCGCGGGCCTGAACCCGGCGTTCGGCAACACCTGCGTCAACGACTGACGTCACGTCACACCAGGCTGAACGGCTTGGTCGAAGGCCGGCCTTGGACACCTGCCCAACGTTCCGAGGCCGGCCTTCGGCTCTCCAACGCCCTCTCTTGTGCCCAGCAGTGGCAGTCGTCGAGCGTCCGTTCACGCCGAGTCCAGCATTCATGGCAGTTCGAGCAGGAAGACAACGAGATTGCGACAGACCCTGAGCAGGGGAATGGTCGCGGCGGCTGCCGCGACGAGCATTCTGTCCCTGTGCGGCAGCCCGGCGTTCGCCGACTCGCACACCACCGGCACCTCGGCCGGTTCGCCCGGCGTCCTGTCCGGCAACAACGTCGAGGTCCCCGTCGACGTCCCGGTCAACGCCTGCGGCAACACCGCTGACGCCGCCGCCGGTTTCAACCCGACCTTCGGCAACTCGTGCGCGCATCAGTCGGCGACGGCGGGGAAGCACGGGGGGTACGGGGCGTACGGGGAGGACGAGGACGACGACTCGTACGGGTCGTACGGGTCGTCCCACGGGTCGTACGGGTCGTACGGGTCCTATGGGGATGACGATTCCGGCGAGCACTCGGGATACGGCACCGGCGGTGACACGCACGGGGACCAGCCCGGCGACACGAACGGTCAGCCGCCTGGTGGTGACACGCACGGCCAGCCGCCCACCGGCAACGACCAGCCGCCCGGCGGGGACACCAACGGCGGGGGAGTCTGCGACAACCCCGGGGACGTGATCGGCACGCCGGACTCCAACGGGGAGACGTGCGAGCAGCCGCCCGGTGGTGACACGCACGGTCAGCCGCCGACGGGCAACGACCAGCCCCCCGGTGGCGGTGACACGAACGGCCAGCCCCCGACGGGCAACGACCAGCCGCCTGGTGGCGGGGATACGCATGGTCAGCCGCCCACGGGGAACGACCAGCCCCCCGGTGGCGGTGACACGAACGGCCAGCCCCCGACGGGCAACGACCAGCCGCCTGGTGGCGGGGATACGCATGGTCAGCCGCCCACGGGGAACGACCAG
>NZ_JBTYMC010000091.1:0-23112 GCF_054880855.1 Streptomyces sp. S6
TGTGCGCCCCAGACGTGCGGCGGAAGCTGAGGCGCACGCTCCGGAGCGGAACGCGCCCCCCGCGCACCCGTCGTCCCCAACGCGCCTGCCGCGCCCGCCTGTTCCTGCGGGGTGACCTGGACGGCGGCCAGCACCCGGTCCCGCATCGCGGCCGGCGCCGGTGCCGCCGTCGACCAGGCGAGCCGTACGGCGTCCTCGGCGAGGTCACGGACCTCGGCGGCGCAGGACGCGCAGGACCTCAGGTGCTTCTCGAAGCGGCGGCGCTCGTCCCCGTCGAGGGCGTCGAGGGCGTAGGGGGCCGCCAGCGAGTGGAGGTCACCCCTCCCCAGCAGACGGTTCAGGACGCTCATACGGCAACACCTCCCAGGCAATTGCGCAGCCGCGTGAGCCCGTCGCGCATCCTCGTCTTCACCGTGCCCAGCGGCAGGGAGAGCCGCTCGGCCACCTCACGGTACGTGTAGCCGTCGTAGTACGCGAGAGTGACGGACTGCCGCTGGAGCGTCGTCAGCCGGCCGAGGCAGCGGCGCACCCACTCCCGCTCCATACCCGCCTCGACCTCCTCGGAGACCTGGTCGAAGGCGGGGTTGTGGGTGCGCAGGGCCTCGCGCTGCTCGCGCTCGCCCGCCGCGCGCACGCTGCGCACCCGGTCGACGGCGCGGCGGTGGGCGAGGGTGAGGATCCAGGACAGGGCGCTGCCGCGGGCGGGATCGAAGGTGGCGGCCGAGCGCCAGCACTCCAGCAGCACTTCCTGAGCCACCTCCTCCGACTGCGACGGATCGCGCAGCACGCGCCGTACGAGACCGAACACCGGACCGGAGACCAGACCGTACAACTGCTCGAAGGCCCGCTGGTCTCCTCGCGCCACGAGCACCAGCAGCTCGTCCGCCTCCATGCGGTTCCCCTCTCCCCGGCCGTGGCCGCAGCCGGGCCGTCCCGTCACACCAGGCACTCGCACGCGCACACACCTCCGGTGGAAGTACGGACGCGCGGGCCGAAAACGCGGGTTCGAACTCAAAATAAATTTTTTTCGGTTCGACCAATCCGAACAGGCCCTCCGCTCCGTATACCCGTCCGTCAAGCAAGTTGGGACCTCAGGACGGACGGCATGACGACACCTAACTTCCGGAGCGCCGCAGGGCGCAGGAGCATCGCGACCCTCATCTGTGGCGCGCTGGCCGCCGGCGGCCTCAGCGCCGCTTCCGTGGCCCTGCTGGAACCGGGGGTCGCCGCTGCTTCCAGCCACCGCGAAGCCCCGCTGATCTCCGGCACCCCGCAGTACGACAACACCGACGTGTACGCGTTCGTGAGCCCGGACCACCCGACGACCACGACCCTCATCGCGAACTGGATCCCGTTCGAGGATCCGGCCGGCGGCCCGAACTTCTTCACGTTCGCGGAGGACGCGCAGTACGACCTGAACATCGACAACGACGGTGACGCGCGCCCGGACCTGACGTTCCGTTACACGTTCAACACGCACGTCAAGAACAAGAAGACGTTCCTCTACAACACCGGCGCGGTCCAGAGCCTCAACGACGCGAACCTGAACGTCACGCAGACCTACAACCTGGAGCTGATCAAGCTCAAGAAGGGCAAGGTCCAGCAGACGACGAAGATCGCCAGCGACGTGCCCGTGGCGCCGTCGAACGTCGGCAAGGCGTCCATGCCGAACTACGCGAAGCTGCGCGACCAGGCGATCTACAAGCTCTCCAACGGCGCGAAGACCTTCGCCGGCCAGGCGGACGACCCGTTCTTCCTGGACCTGCGCGTGTTCGACCTGCTGTACGGCGGGAACCTCTCCGAGGTCGGCAACGACACCCTCAAGGGCTACAACGTCAACACCATCGCCCTCCAGGTGCCGAACGACATGATCCGTCAGGCGGCGCACCAGCCGATCGTCGGCATCTGGTCGACGACGCAGCGCAAGAACGCCCGCGGCAAGTTCGAGCAGGTCTCCCGGCTCGGGAACCCGCTGGTGAACGAGGTCGTCAACCCCATCAAGGACAAGGACAAGTTCAACGCGTCCGAGCCCAAGGACGACGGGCAGTTCCTGAAGAACGTCACCAACCCCGAGCTGCCCAAGCTCATCGAGGCGATCTACAAGATCAAGGCCCCGGCGGAGCCGCGCAACGACCTCGTCGACGTGTTCCTCAAGGGCGTCAAGGGGCTCAACCAGCCTCCGTACGTGACGCCTTCGGAGCAGCTGCGGCTCAACACCTCCATCAAGCCCGCCGCGAGCCCGAAGCGGCTCGGTGTGCTCGACGGGGACAACGCGGGCTTCCCGAACGGCCGTCGCCTCACGGACGACGTGATCGACGCCGCTCTCCAGGTCGTCGAAGGTGAACTCGTGGGCGCCAAGAACGACTTGGGCGACGCGGTCGACAAGAACGACAAGAACTTCGAGAAGTCCTTCCCGTACGTCGCGCTCCCGACCGAGGGGTCGCGCGGTCCCGTCGCCAAGGGGGTCAGCGGCGGCAACGACGTCCGCAGCCAGCTCGGCGACGCCCTTCAGCCGGCGGGTGCCTCGGGCAGCGAGAACAACAACACCCTGATCGCGGCCTCGGCCGGGGCCGGTGCGGCCGGGGTGCTGCTCATCGGCGGTGGCCTCATGTGGTTCCGGGGCCGGCGGCGGACGTACTGACGCCCACGCGATGACCGGGCCGGCCGGGGAGTCTCCTGCAACTCCCCGGCCCGCCCCACAGACCGGCGCGGCCCGGGTCCACCCAATCCCCCACGGACCGGGCCGCGCCGACCGCAGGAAGACCGAGAGCGACCGAGGAGAGGGCATGGCCCCGCGCACCGACAGCGGCGAACCGGACCGGACGGACTCCGGGCACACCCCGGAGTCCACCGACGAGCCGAAGGGGCAGCGGCCCGAGGGAAGTTCACCGCAGGCCGAAGCGGCACCGACACCCACGGCCACCCTGACGGAGGCCAACTCCTCGGCGCCCGACGACTCTTCGGGAGAGGGGGAGAAGAAGGGGACGACGGTGAGCGAGGGCATGGGGGGCAACTCCAAGGCTCAGCGGGTCGGTTCTGCGGGTGAGGCCGGGTCGGCGGACGGAGCCGGTACAGCGGACGAGAGCGGCTCGGCGGATGCCGCCACGGGCTCCGCACCCGCAACCACCCTGGCCTCAGCTTCGGCTTCGGCTTCGGTGGATCCCAACTCCGGTGCTTCCTCCGCCACTTCGGCTGACGAAACCCCCTCCGACGCCTCCACCCCCGACACCCCCGACCTCGACCCCCGAGTAGCCGCCGTCCGCCGTGCAGGCGCCGCGGGCCGCCGTTGGCGTTCCGTCCAACTCGGCGCCTGTGCCGCGATGTTGGCCGTGGCGCTGACCAGCGGGGCGATCGCGTTCGGGGCGCTGAAGGACGGCAGCGCGGCGCCGGTCGCGACCGCCTCGGCCGTCTCCCCCGGACTCCTCAACAGCGGGGACATCGACAGCGCGATCTCCGCACTGCAAGCCCATCTCCGCACCCAGCCCAGGGACTTCGGCAGCTGGGCCACCCTCGGACTCGCCTACGTGGAGCAGGCCCGCACGAAGGGCGACCCCTCCCGCTACCCCCAGGCGGAGAAGGCGTTCGCGAAGTCCCTCGAACTCTCCCCCGGCAACAGCCAGGCACTCACGGGACGCGCGGCCCTCGCCGCCGCCCGGCACGACTTCCCCGGCGCGCTGAAGTACGCGGACCAGGTCCTCAAGGACAACCCGTACAACGAGCGCGCCCTCTGCTCCCGCATCGACGCCCTGGTCGAACTCGGCCGCTACGACGAGGCGTTGACGGCAGCGGAGACGGCGGACACCCGCCGCCCCGGCATCCCGGTCTTCACCCGCTACGCGTACGTCCAGGAACTGCGCGGCGACGTCACCACCGCCCGCCGCGTCCTGGAGCAGGCCCTCGCGAGCGCCACGGCGAAGGGCGACATCGCGTACGTCGCCGCCCAGCTCGGCCAACTCGCCTGGAACCAGGGTGACTACGCGACCGCCCTCACCGACTACGCCCGCGCCCTCGCGGCCGACGAGAACTACCTTCCGGCGTTGGAGGGCCGCGCCAAGGCGCAGGCGGCGAGCGGTCAACGGGCCGAGGCCGTCAAGGGGTTGGAGGCGGTCGTCGCCCGCTACCCGCTGCCCGGCCCGCTGGTCGAACTCGGCGAGCTCTACGAGGCACGCGGCGCGGACGGCGACAAGATGAAGGCCGCCGACCAGTACGCCCTGGTCGACGCCTGGACGGCGCTGGCCCGCGCGAACGGCGTCAACGCCGACCTCGACACGGCCCTCGCGGCGGCCGACCACGGCGACAAGCGGGCGGCACTGCGGGCGGCGCAGGCGGAGTGGCAGCGCCGGGAGACCGTCCACACGGCGGACGCCCTCGCCTGGGCCCTGCACGTCAACGGCCGTGACGCGGAGGCACTTCCGTACGCGAAGCGGGCCACCGCGACCGGCTACCGCAACGCGTCCTTCCTTTACCACCAGGGCATGATCGAGAACGCGACCGGCGACCAGGACAACGCCCGCGCGCACCTCACCAAGGCCCTGGAACTCAACTCCGGCTTCTCCCCCCTGGGTGCCCGCATCGCGCGCGCCGCCCTCAAGTCGCTGGAGGCGAACCAGTGATCTCCCGTCGTGTGTTCGCCTCCAGTGCGGCCGTCCTGACGGCCGGGTGCGCGCTCGCGCTCCTTCCCACCGCCAACGCGAGCGCGCACCCACTCGGCAACTTCACCGTCAACCGGTACGACGGCCTCGTCGCCGCCCCCGGTCAGCTCCGGATCGCTCACGTCGAGGACCTCGCGGAGATCCCGGCGACCCAGGCGAAGCCGGCGATCGAGCGGGCGGGCGGGCTCACGCCGTGGGCCGAGCAGCGCTGCGAGACGGCCGCCGCCGAGAGCAAGCTCACCGTCAACGGCGGTGCCGTCACCCTGACTTCGGCGTCCGCGAAGGCCGTCGTCCGACCGGGTCAGGCGGGCCTGAACACCCTGCGCGTCGAGTGCGGGCTGACGGCGCCACTGCCGGAGAGCGAGTCGATCGCCCTCTCCTTCCACAGCGCGGGCACCTCGACGGGCCCCGGCTGGCGGGAGATCACGGCGCGCGGCGACCGGATGACGCTGACGGGGTCGGACGTCCCCGAGAAGTCGGTGTCGGACGAACTCACCAAGTACCCGCAGGAGTTGCTCTCCTCCCCGGCGGACACCACGGCCGCCGCCACGACGGTGGAGCCGGGCGGTCCGGCCCTCTCCGGGGACGAGCGCACCGCCCCCGGCGCCGCCATCCTGCCGCGTGGCGCGGACCGTTGGACGCAGGCCCTGGACGACATGGTCGGCCGCCAGCACCTGACGATCGGCTTCGCCGCCCTGTCGATCCTTCTCGCGATCTTCCTGGGCGCGATGCACGCGGTCGCGCCCGGCCACGGTAAGACCATCATGGCCGCGACCGCCGCCGCGCGGGGCGGCAAGGCCCGGATGAAGGACGTTCTCCCGCTCGCCGCGTCGGTGACGATCACCCACACGATCGGCGTCGTCGCCCTCGGCCTCCTCGTCACGGCCGGTTCCGCCGCCGCGCCCTCCGTCATCACCTGGCTGGGCCTGGCGAGCGGCGCACTCGTCGCGGTGGCGGGCGCGACTCTGTTCCGGCGCGCGTGGAAGAGCCGCGGGCACGAACACGGGCACGGACACGGGCACGGACACAGCCATGGGCACGGGCCTGGGCACAGCCACGATCATGACCACGACCACGGACACAGCCACACGCACGACCACTCCCCCAAGCCCACCCCCTCCCGCCAACTCGCCCTGGTGGGCGCCGACTCCACCCCCTCCGCCACCGTCACCCTCACCAAGTCCCCGGCGCACGACCACAGTCACGATCACGACACCCACCACCACGAGCACCACGACCACAGTCACGACCACTCCCCCCACACCCACACGCACACCCACAACGGCCACACCCACACCCACTCCATCGCCCCCACCCTCCGCGGCACGATCCTCCTCGGTCTGGCCGGCGGCATGGTCCCCAGCCCCTCCGCAGTCGTCGTCCTGGTCGGCGCCGCGGCTCTCGGCCAGGCGTGGTTCGGCCTGCTCCTCGTCATCGCGTACGGCATCGGCCTCGCCCTCACCCTCACTGCGGCGGGTTTCGCGGTCGTCCGGCTGGGCAGCCGGGTGAACCGGTTCCTCGACGAGGGCCCGCGCTGGACGTCCCGCCCGGTCATCGCCCTCGTCCGCCGCAACATGCCCCTGTGGTCGGCGCTGGTCGTCGTGGCCCTCGGGGTCGGACTGATGCTCAAGGGGGCGGCAACCGTACTGGGTTGAGCTAGTTTTGGGTGGTATTCGCGAGGGTGCGACGAGGGGGCTCGATGTCGGAGGAACCCGGTGGCGAGCGGCTGATCGCGGGCCGCTACCGACTGCTCACCCCGCTCGGCCAGGGCGGGATGGGCACAGTGTGGCGCGCGCGGGACGAGGTCCTGCACCGCGAGGTGGCCGTCAAGGAGGTACGGGCACCCGCCGGGCTGTCCGGACCCGAGGTCGAACGGATGTACGCGCGCCTGGAACGTGAGGCGTGGGCGGCGGCCCGGGTCGCGAACCGCAATGTCGTGACGGTGTACGACGTCGCCATGCAGGACGGCCGTCCGTGGATCGTGATGGAGCTGGTGCGCGGCATCTCGCTCGCCGAACTCCTGGACGCCGAGGGCCCGTTGCCGCCCGCGCGAGCCGCGTACGTCGGTGCCGAGGTGCTGTCCGCGCTGCGGGCGGCGCATGACGCGGGGGTGCTGCACCGGGATGTGAAACCGGCGAACGTCCTGCTGTCGAACGACGACCGCGTCGTCCTCACGGACTTCGGTATCGCGACCGTGGAGGGCAGTTCGGCCATCACGATGACCGGCGAGGTCATCGGCTCGCCCGAATTCCTGTCCCCCGAGCGGGCGTTGGGCCACACCCCGGGTCCCGAGTCGGACCTGTGGTCGCTGGGCGTCCTGTTGTACGCCACCGTCGAGGGCCACTCCCCGTTCCGGCAGGACACCCCGCTGAGCACGCTACGGGCCATCGTGGACGAGGAGTTGCCGCCCCCACGCCGGGCCGGCCCGCTCGCCCCGGTCATCGAGGGCCTCCTGCGCAAGGACCCCGGCGACCGGCTCACCGCCGAACTCGCCGAGCAGGACCTGAGGATCGTCGCCGCGGGCGGTACCGCGCGTACGGTGCCGTACACCCCGACGATCGTGCCGCCGCCTCCCCCTCCTCCGACCTACCAGCAGCCGTCCTACCAACACCAGCCCCCTACCGAGCCGTTGGTTCGCGACCAGCCGGAACCCTCGCAGAGCAACCGGCGTGCGACGGCCGTACTGATCGCGGGTGTACTGGTCGTCGCGCTGGCGATCGGCGGACTGACGTACGCACTGCTGAACAACCGCAGCGGCAATAAGGCCGGTGGCGATCAGCAGACCAACAGCCAGTCCCAGGGCGTCAGTTCGCCCCCGGCTGGCCGGAGCGAGAAGCCGTCGCCCACGCCCACGCCCGAGAAGTCGTCCTCGGCTCCGGCGCAGTCCGTCTCGGTGACCGTGACGGGCGAGGGCACGAAGTACGCGGGGACGTGTCCGCCGGACAAGTCCGACGCGCCCGCGTTCACCGCGACGTTCACGGTGGGCCGGGTGCCGGCGAGCGTGTCGTACCGGTGGGTGTCGAAGGACGGCGAGGCGGTCGACTCGGGCTGGCGGACACTGGAGTTCGCCGACGGAGGGGACCGCTCGAAGCAGGCCCGGGTGTTCCTGACGACGGGGCAGCGCAGCGGGACGTTCGAGAACGAGCTGTGGGTGGAGGTGCGGCGGCCCGTGAACGCGAAGTCCGACTCGGTGCCGTTCTCGGTGACGTGCGAGACGAAGACCCCGTCGGGCGGAACCTCGCCCTCACCGTCCCCCTCCGAGTCGTACTGAGCCCTGCTGACGGACCGAGCCGGCCTGATGATCCGTCAGCAGGTGTCGCCAGGTCAGTCGTTGGCGTTGAGCACCGGCAGATACCCGCCGGACTGCCCGGCCGCCGTCGGGTGGTACGACTCGCCGAGGTTCAGCAGTTCGAGGCTGTGCAGCCAGGGAGTGCCGTCGCAGATCTCGTGCCCGGCGAAGGTGGTGCGGACGTCCCCGAAGGTGAACCCGTGGTCGGCGGCACGCTTGGCGATCGCGGCGTCGATGTAGTCGGAGGCGCCGTTGAGCGCGCTGCGCTTGGCCTCGGAGAGGCCGACACAGCTCTGGCCGAGCTTGTAGAAGCGCGGGTAACCGAGCACGACCACATGGGCGTTGGGAGCTTTCGAGCTGATCGCGCTGTACACGCTGTCGAGCCGGCCGGGGAGGGTGGAGTCGACGAAGGACTTGGCGGTGTTGATGCGGTTCAGGCAGGTGCTGTCACTGCCGAGGACGCACGTCGTCATGACGTCGACGAAGCCGGCGTCGTTGCCGCCGATGCTGATCGTGACCAGCCCGGTCGAGGAGTTGAGCCCGCCGAGCTGGCTGGAGAGGACGTCGCTGGTGACGGCGCCCGAGCAGGCGGCGAAGGTGAACGAGGACGGCGAGTTGGCGGCGTTCCAGAGGTAGGGGTACGCCTTCGTGCTGCGCTTGCAGTCGCCGCTCGAACTGATGTAACTGCCCGAGCCGACGCCGGAGGAGTAGGAGTCGCCGAGGGCGACGTAGCCGCCTGTGGCGGCCTGGGCGGAGCCGGCACCGGCGGTGAGGGCACCGGTGAGCGCGAGGAGTGTCGCACTGACGAATACGGCGAATCGGGAACGTCTCATGGAACCTCCCTATAGCAGCATGTCTGCCACAACTGTCGTAGCAACTACGCGCGTTGACGGGAAGTGTTCATGCCAAGACTTTTTGACGCTCACCGAGACCGTTTTCTGCCGCTTTCTGCCCACTTTGTTTCATGCGCACACCAAGCCCCGCAATGCCCGTAGCTCCCGTAATACCCACACATCACAAGGGGCTTGTTTCAGGGAATTTCCCCGGGAACTTCGGGAACCGCGGACGGACGAGACGATGTGTAACGGTCAAACGAACAAAAAAGTGAATCACCAATCCAGGTCTTGCCATACAGGCCCATTCATCAATACCGTCGTACATCTCACTCGCATCGGACCGTCCGCAAGCGGCTCCAGGGGAGGGCTCAGGGACCGCGACGCAGCCCGGTGCGGGGCGCGGTAGGGGGGTGCCGAGCTCGGTGACCGAACAGGTGACCGGGCCGTGCCGCGCGGTCGGCCGCCGTCGATTTCCGGCGGCCGGTCAGCTTTGCCATCACCCGGGGCACCCGGGTCGGCGGACGTGACGCACTCACGTCGCGTGCGCCGAGCCCAGGCCGCTCCGGGCGACAAACCCCCCTTTCGAACCGGACTTTCAGCCGGGCCGCCCAGGGGCGGGCGGCCCGCCGGACGAGAGGGACCAAGAGTCATGAGTTCCGTTCTGCAACCGGCGAGCACGGCCGAGGACCGCCCAGCGGACCAGACCGCCGCCGCGTACCGCCCGATCTCCTCGCATCTGGCGATCACACCGCCGGTGAGCGTGGTGATCCCCGCCATGAACGAGGCGGAGAACCTTCCGTACGTCTTCAAGACCCTGCCCGACTGGATCCACGAAGTGGTCCTGGTCGACGGCAACTCCACCGACGCGACCGTCCGGGTCGCCCGCGAGCTGTGGCCCGGCGTCAAGGTCGTCGCGCAGCAGGGGCGCGGCAAGGGCGACGCCCTGATCACCGGGTTCGAGGCGTGCACCGGCGACATCGTCGTCATGGTCGACGCGGACGGCTCGGCCGACGGCAACGAGATCGTCTCCTATGTCTCCGCGCTGGTCTCCGGCGCCGACTTCGCCAAGGGCTCCCGCTTCGCCAACGGCGGCGGCACCGACGACATGACGTTCATCCGGTGGCTCGGCAACCGGGTGCTGTGCGCCGTCGTCAACCGCAAGTTCGGGGCCCGCTACACCGACCTCTGCTACGGCTACAACGCGTTCTGGCGGCACTGCCTCGACAAGATCGACCTCGACTGCACGGGCTTCGAGATCGAGACCCTGATCAACATCAGGGTCGTCAAGGCGGGGCTGAAGGTGCAGGAGATACCTAGCCACGAATACCTGCGCATCCACGGCGTCTCCAACCTGCGGGCCGTCCGGGACGGTCTACGGGTACTACGGGTCATCCTCAAGGAACGCTCCAACCGGCGCGCGCTGCGCAGCCGTGCGCGGCGCTCGCCGCTGCTGGAGGGGGCGGGGGAACTCGCCGGGGCCCGCGGCCTCGACTCGGCCCGGGGTGAGATCTCGTGACACCGCTCGACATCTCGGTGGTGATCTGCGTCTACACCGAGGACCGCTGGGACGACGTCCTCGCGGCGGTCGCCTCGGTGCGGGCGCAGAGCCATCCGGCCCGGGAGGTGCTGCTGGTCGTCGACCACAACCCGGTGCTCCTGGACCGGCTGGCTCTGGAGTACAAGGAGACCTCGGAGGTACGGGTCCTCCCCAACGCCGGGCCGCGCGGGCTGTCGGCCGGGCGCAACACCGGGATCGCCGCGTCGACCGGGGAGATCATCGCATTCCTCGACGACGACGCCGTGGCCGAGCGGGACTGGCTGCGCCGGTTCGCCGACCCGTACAGCGACCCCCGGGTGCTCGCCGTCGGCGGGCGCTGCGAGCCCGTGTGGTCGTCCGGACGGCGGCCCGACTGGTTCCCGGAAGAGTTCGACTGGGTGGTGGGCTGCTCCTACCGGGGGTTGCCGCCCGGCCGGATCCAGGTGCGCAACATCCTCGGCGGCAACGCCTCCTTCCGGCGCAGCGCGTTCGACATCGTCGGCGGGTTCGCCAGCGGGATCGGGCGGGACGGCGACAAGCGTCCGCTCGGCGGCGAGGAGACCGAACTGTGCATCCGGCTCGGCCGCGAGAGACCCGACGCGATCCTCCTGGTCGACGACAGAGCCGTCATCCACCACAAAGTCCCCTCGGCCCGCGAGCACTTCGCCTACTTCCGCACCCGCACCTACGCCGAGGGCCTCTCCAAGGCCCTCGTCGCCCGCAGCGTCGGCACCGGCAAGGGCCTGGAGTCCGAACGCCGGTACACGACACGGGTGTTGCCCGCCGGAGTCGCCCGCGGCCTGCGCGACGCCCTGCGCGCCCGCCCGGGAGGGGGACGCCGAGCGGGCGCGATCGTCGCCGGGGTCCTGACGGCCGCAGGCGGCTACGTCGTGGGGACGGTCCGGGCACGGCGCAACGGAACGACGTTCGCGGTGGTCCCCATCGACACGGCAACGGCGCTCGCGGGGGAGGCTGTTGGGTTGCCGGACGGCTCACGAGGCGGGGGTTCGGGGGGAGTTGTCGCGGAGAGGGCGGGCACGGAGGAGGCCGACCCGGAGAGGGCAGACACGGAGAGGGCGGGCACGGAGAGGGCGGGCACGGAGGAGGCCGACCCGGAGAGGACGGGCCCCGAGGAGGCTGGCCCGGAGAGGGCAGGCACGGAGGAGGCTGGCCCCGAGGAGGCCGAACCGGACAGGACAGGCCCCGAGAAGGCCGGACCCGAGGAGGCCGAACCGGAGAGGACAGGCACGGAGGAGGCCGGACCGGAGAGGACGGGCCCCGAGAAGGCCGGCTCCGGAGAGGCTGACCCTGACATGGCGGGTCCTGGGGAGGCCGGCTCCGAGAGGGCCGAACCTGAGCTGGCCGCCCCCGAGGGGAGCCGCTCCGAGAAGGCCGCCCCCGAGGAGGCCAGTTCCGGAAAGGCCGGTCCCCAGGAGCCAGGTTCCCCAAAGCCCGCCCCCGAGGGGGACCGCTCCGAGAAGGCTGACCCCGAGATGGCCCGCCCCGAGGAGGCCTCCAAAAAGGCCGGCCCCCTGGAGCCCGGTTCCGAAATGCCCGCCCCCAAGGAGAACGTCGCATGACCGGCGTCCGCGTGCCGATCCTGATGTACCACGCGGTCGCGGCCGAACCGAACGACGCGACAAGGGAGTTGTCGGTGTCGCCGGAGGCGTTCGCCGAGCAGATGGAGCTGATCGCGGAGAAGGGGCTGACCCCGCTCACCACGGCCGCGCTGGCGGCACACTGGCGAGCGGGCCACCCCCTACCACCGCGCCCGGTACTCATCACCTTCGACGACGGCTACGAGGGCGTGCACCGCCACGCCCTCCCGGTGCTGTCCCGACTCGGCTTCCCCGCAACGCTGTTCGTGTCGACCGGCTGGATCAGGGGCGCGTACGACACCGGCGGCGCCCTCGACACGATGCTCGACTGGGCCCAGATCCGTGAACTCGCCGACGAGGGCGTGGAGATCGGCGGCCACAGCCACTCCCACCCCCAGCTCGACCAGCTCGACGACCGGGCGCTGAACACCGAGTTGGCCCGCTGCCGGGACCTCGTCGCGGACGAACTCGGCGCCCTGCCGGTCTCGTTCGCCTACCCCTACGGCTACTCCAGCCGCCGGGTCCGCGAAGCCGTCCGCGCGAACGGCTTCGCCCAGGCCCTCGCCGTGGGCAACTCCCTCGCCCGGCGCACCCAGGGCCCGTACGCCCTGCACCGGGTGACGGTCCGCCGGCGTACCACGACCGCCGACTTCACCGGCCTCCTCGACGGCCGTGCCGTCACCCGCACCTTCGCCAAGGACCGCACCCTGACGAAGGGGTACGCCCTGCTCCGCCGGACCCGCCGGGCGGGGAGACGGGCGGCGGAGGCGCTGAGCTGAACGAAGCAGGGAGGTCGGGAAGCCGACAGGGCTACGGGTACGACTCCGCAGGACGGCCCCTCACCGTCGTACGGAGTCGTACCCGTAGTCCGTCCCCTACCCCTCAGGTCCCCCCTACTCCAGATGTACGCCCCGTGGCCGACACTCCACGCACCGCACGGAAACCGCGTGCGTACGGGGGTCCGGTGCCGGATCATGGCGGCATGTCTGCCCAGCCACCGCAAGACACCCTGCCGATCCGGGTCACCATCGACGACTCCGACTCACCGTCCGACGTCGTGGACGTACTGTTCCTCGGCCGGTTCGCGAAGGGTGAGCAGCCGTTCTCCCACGCGGTGAACATCAGCCAGGTCCGCGCGGGCGCGACGCTCCTCCCGCCGGGCGCGAAGGTCCTGCGCATCGCCCGTGACGACGACCGCAGCGCGACGCTGGCGGAGGGCGACGGCTGGACCCTGCTGATCTCCCGCTGGAACCGCGGCGCGGACGTCACGGTCACGGCGACCTCCGCCGAACTCGCCGAGAAGGTCCTCGGCGAGGCCACCGACGGCGCGGCGGACGAGCCCGAACCCCAGCCGGAGAACGTGACGATGGGGTTCTGGTACGTCTCCCCGCGCCGGGGACCACACCGCACGACCCGGCAGATCTCCGCGGGCACCTGGGAGGAGGTGCGCCCCAACTACACGGCCCCCGTCGCCGAGGCGATGGACAGCCTCATGGCGACCACCCCCGAGGACATCGCGGGCCGGCTCCTCCTCCTGCACGGGCCGCCCGGCACCGGCAAGACGTCCGCGCTGCGCACGCTGGCCCGCGCGTGGCGGGACTGGTGCCAGGTGGACTGCGTCCTCGACCCCGAGCGCCTCTTCAGCGACGTCGGCTACCTCATGGACATCGCGATCGGCGAGGACGACGCCGCGGGCAAGTCCCGCTGGCGGCTGCTCCTCCTGGAGGACTGCGACGAACTGATCCGCGGCGAGGCTAAACACACCGCCGGCCAGGCCCTCTCCCGCCTCCTCAACCTCACGGACGGCCTCCTCGGCCAGGGCCGCAACGTCCTGGTCGGCGTCACCACCAACGAGGACCTCGAACGCCTCCACCCCGCCGTCGTCCGCCCCGGCCGCTGCCTCGCCCGCATCGAAGTCGGCCCCCTGACCCGCCCCGAGGCGATCTCCTGGCTCGGCACGGAGGAAGGCATCAACCGCGAGGGCGCCACCTTGGCCGAGCTGTACGCCCTCCGCCGGGGAACCTCCCCGACAACCTTGCCGGAACCGAGGGGGACGGCGGAGGCGGGGCTGTACTTGTAGGGGACTACGGGGGAGGGCCTGTGGTCGTAGGGGTACCAGGGGGAGGGCCTGCACTCGTAGGGACCCTCTCTCGGGAGACGGGCCCAGGCCCGAATCCCGCGCCACTCCCACCACCCCTCCCGCTCACCCCGCCACACCACCCCTCCCACCACACCTCCCCGGCGGCGCCGCCCCCTCAGCCCCGCTCCCCGAACACCGCCCGCACCGCATCCCCCACAGCCCCCACCGCCTCCGCCTCCCCGAACCCCAACCGCCGCGCCCGCTCCGCATACGCCTGGGCCGCCGCGGCGAGTTCGCGTTCAGCGGCGGCGCCGGCCGCGGCGACGTACGTGCCGTTGCGCCCCCGCGTCTCGATCACCCCGTCGGACTCCAGCGCGCGATACGCCTTGGCGACGGTGTTGGCGGCGAGCCCGAGGGACTCGGCGAGGGCACGGACCGTGGGGAGCCGGTACCCGACGGGCAGCACCCCCGTCCGCGCCTGCTCGGAGATCTGCGTGCGTACCTGCTCGTAGGGCGCGACGCCCTCGCTGATGTCGATCGTCAAGGTCACCCCCCGATTCTTCCGCACCCGCGCTTCACCCCGCCGGGAGAACCCCCCGAAAAATAGGAGGCACCCGGCGCGAACCCCGCTCTAACCTGCGCCTATATGACCATCACCGTGCGAGATCTCCGCCTGGACGTACCCGCCGACCCCGAAGGCTTCTGCCGGGTCCGCGACGCCGCCCTCCCGTACATCCTGTTCACCCCCGCCTCCGTCGCCCACGACATCACCCACACCCACCCGGACGCCCACGCCCGCAAGCTGGTCGCCGAGCTGGACGGCGTGATCGTCGGAACGGCCCAGGTCGGCCTGGCACACGACGCCCCGGAGCCCGGCAAGGGCTACCTGAACGTGTACGTGGACCCGGCGTACGAGGGCCGCGGCGTGGGCACCGCACTGCGGAAGGCCGCAGAGGCACACCTGACGGACCTCGGCGCCACCCACCTCTACGCCTGGGTCCTCGACGAGCCCCGCAACCGCGCGTACGCGGAAGCCGCGGGCTACCGGGCCAGCCGCTCGGCCCACTTCCTGCGCCTGGACCTGACGACCGCCGCCCTCGCCCCGCTCGACCTCCCCGACGGCGTCGAACTGCGGACGGCCGCCGACTACGCCACCGATCCGCGCCCCCTGTTCCTCCTCGACGCCGAGGTGACGTCCGACGAACCGAGCGACGTGGGCGCCGAGTTCACGGACTACGAGGCATGGCTGGCGGAGAACTGGCACCACCCCCACCTCGACCGGGACCTCACCGTCGTCGCCGTCGTGGACGGCAGTCCCGTCGCGCTGAGCGTCACCCACACGGACGGCTCCGGCCGGTACCAGACCGCCATGACCGGCACGGCCCGCGCCCACCGCGGCAAGGGCCTCGCGAAGCTCGCCAAGAACGCCTCGCTGCACCGCGCCCGCGCGGCCGGCTGCACGGTCGCCCTCACCGGCAACGACACGGACAACGGCCCGATGCTGGCGATCAACAAGCACTTCGGGTACGAGATCTGCGGAACGGAGGTGCGCCATGTCCGCGACTTCGCCTGACGGCACCTCGTTCGACGACACCGAACTGACCGTCGTCCTCGTCAAGGCGGGCCGGACGAAGATCCGCTACCCCGCCGCGCTCCTCGCCGACGACAGCACCCGCATCACCGTCCGCGCGCCCTGGGCCGGGACCGGCACCCGTGACTTCGGGTTCGTCCGCTTCGAGCCCGGTGACGTCTTCACCGAGCACTACTGGCGTGACCGCTGGTACGCGATCAAGGAGGTCCGCGCCGCCGACGGCACCCTCAAGGGCTGGTACTGCGACATCACCCGCCCCGCCGTCCGCACCGGCACCGACCTGACCGTGGAGGACCTCGACCTCGACCTGTGGCGCAGCGCCGACGGCACGGCCGTCCTCCGCCTCGACGAGGACGAGTTCGAGGCGAGCGGCCTGCGGCAGCGAGACCCCGAGGCGGCGAAGGCGGCCACCCACGCGCTGGACGAGCTGGAGGAGCTGGCGAGAACGGAGGGCGGGCTGGAGGGCCTGCTGGCGTAACGGGAGCGACGGGGTTACGGGGACGGCGAGGGTGAGGGCAGCCGACGAACGCGCCGAGCCGTCACCCTGCCGCACCCGACCAGCACCCCACCGCACCCACACCCGCACCCACCCCACTCCGCCACCCCACAGCCCCTCACACCCCAACCACCACCACATACCGCACATCACCCACAGCACCACCCCACAACCGCTCGTCCCCGTCCAGCCGCTCCACCCGCGCACTCCCCCCACCCCCCTCCACCAGCTCCACCACCCGCTCCGCCGCGATCCCCGCCGGCGTGACCACCCCCCACACGCCCTCGACCAGCACCATCCGCCCGCCGGACCGCAGCAGTCCCCGCCAGTTCCGCAGGGCCCGCGCGGGATCGGGAAGCGCCCACAGGACATGCCGGACGAGGACGACGTCGAACCGCGCCTCCCCCACCGGAGGTTCCTGCGCGTCGCCGAGCAGGAACCCGGCGTCGTACCCGGCGAGCTTGGCGCGGGCGAGGCCGAGCATGGCCGGGGAGGCGTCGACCCCGGTGACGCGGTGGCCCCGCTCGGCGGCGAGGAGGGACAGGCTGCCGGTGCCGCAGCCGAGGTCGAGGACGTCGGACGGCGCGGACGGCAGCCACTCGGCCATCCGCTCGCCCCAGGCTCTCCGCACGGCGGGATCCCGCAGGCCGTGGTCCGCCTCCTCGTCGAAGGACCCCGCCGCGAGGTCCCAGTCGATCCCGCCCGCCACCGCACCGCCCCGTCGTTCGCTCATGCCCCCAGAGTGACACCCGCCACTGACAATCGGCCGCCGATGGGTCACCCTCCCCCAAAGGGCCCGCCCCGTGCACCACGGACCCAGGCGGCCCCTGAAGGAGGCCCCATGCGCCGTACGACCTTGCAGAAGCCCCTGAAGAAACAGTCCCCGCGCTCCCGCGAGACTCCCGAGCCCACCCCCGCCACGCGCCCCGAGATCCGCAAGGACATCGCCCGCACGTGGTGGCCGCAGACCTGACTCACCCGAGGCGCTTGCGGTAGTGCAGCCGGTCGTAGACCCCGTCCACGCGCCGCTCGACGACCTCGTACCCGTACTTCGGGTAGATCTCCTGGTTCTCCCACATCATCGCGTTGGTGTAGAGCCGGACCTCACCGAGCCCCAGCGCCCGCGCGCGTGCGTCCACGAACCGCAGCAGCCGTCCGCCGAGGCCCTGCCCGTGTGCGTCGGGATGTACGGCGATGCTGTCGAGGAACAGATGGTCCCCGTACGCCTGGAGTACGACGACCCCTAGTACCGGCTCCCCGGCGACGAACACCCGCCCGGCCGCCACGTCCGCCGCGTGGTCGGCCTCCATCGGCTGAGGGACGACCCCGATACGTGCGATGTACGGGTGGTACGCGGCGTCCGTCACCGCGCGCACGGCCGGTACGTCGGCGGCGACGGCCGCTCTGATCTCGCTGTACGTCATACCGAGGACGGTACGAGACACCTGGTCCCGTACCACCCCCGGAGATCCCCTGAGGGGCGGCTCAGCTGAAGACCGACGCGCAGGTCGTCGGCCTGGCCCGGGACGGGTCCAGCGCGTTGGCGACCTCGTGGAACGCGATGCGGTCGGTGAGGCCGATGAGGGCGTGCTCGGAGAGGTCGAGGGGGCAGAGGTCCTGGATGAGGACGTTCTTGACGTTGTCGCCGGTCAGGAACTGGGACCGGTAGGGGGTGACGACCTCGTCGTACTTCGTGGCGAGGACGGTGTACCGGACGCCGGGGACCGTGTCACCGCCGGCGTTGAGCTTCGTGAGGAAATCGGAGCCGGTGATCTGCTGGGCGAGTGCGGGGGTGTTGAGGCTGAGCCACTCGCGGGCGCCGGGGAAGTAGGGGAGGAGGTTGGTGAGTCCGCTGAGGTTCGTCCCCCGGTTGCTGGGGGAGATCGCGACGAGCTGGTCCACCTTCGCCGCGCCGCCGAGGAACTTGAGGTAGTAGCGGGGCATCATCCCGCCCTGGGAGTGTCCGACGAGGTCGACCTTCGTGGCGCCGGTCGCGGCGAGCACCTTGTCGACGTACGCCGAGAGCTGCTCGGCCGACTTGTCGATCGGGCCGAGCCCGTAGATCAGCGGTACGCCCGCCAACTGGCCGTAGTCCAGGGCGAAGACGCAGTAGCCGCGGGTTTCGAGGTAGGGGGCGAGGCCGAGCCAGTTGTCCTTCGAGTTGGCGAAGGTGCCGTGGACGAGGACGATCGGGCGGGGGTGTGCGGCCGACGGCTTGCACGAGTAATCATTCCACCCGCTGCTGACCCGGGCCGAGGGCTCCGCCGTCGCGGCGGAGGCGGGAACGCTGACGGCGGCAGCCGCCAGCAGCAGGGCCGTCAGGGGTCTGAAAAGGCGTCTCCAGTGCAGCATCGAGCGATCTCCTTGCGGCTCAAGGGGGGAGGTGCAACGGCACTAAGCCCTGTGATCCGGATCACGAGGATGCTGTTCACTGTTCAAGTTACGAGCGAGTAGCCGACCTGGGAAGTTACGCGCAGGTAAAAAATCAGGGCATCACCCGTTCACCACGCGCCCCTCTGATACCGCGTCACCAAACCGGCCGAATAGCCCCACCCGGCGCGACCCGCCCCAACCCTTCCCGCAACACCCTCAACTCCCCCTCCCCCAAAACCACTTCCCACTCCCGCACCACCTCCGCGGCCACCTCCTCCGCCGCCCGCGCACACTCCCACCCCAGCCCGCTCAACACCACCACCCGCACCCGCGCGTCCCCCGCCACCCCCCGCCGCTCCACATACCCCTTCCGCACCAACTCCTCGACCATCTGACTCGCCGCCTGCTTGGTCACCCCCAGATGCACCGCCAACTCCCCCACACTCGCCCCATCAGCCGCAAGCCGGGCAAACGCAAACCCATGAGCGGGCCGCAACCCCTCGGGCGACCACCCTCATCACCTCAACTCCCCTGCCCAGACAACCCGTTCACCAAAAAGGAGCCCACATGCCCGTCACCCGCGCAGCCGACGCCATCACCCACGAACTCCACGGCGCCCGCTTCGTCTCCCACGCCTCCCCCCGCACCGGCAGCACCCAACTCGCCGCCTGGCGAGCCGACATCCCGCCCCGCACCCAGGCCCCCGCTCACACGGTCTCCCACGAGGAGATCTTCCACCTCCTCACCGGCACCCTCCTGATCACCCTCGACGACGAACCCTTCCCCCTCACCGCCGGCGACACCCTGATCGTCAACCCCGGCTCCACGCTCTCCGTCCAGAACCCCACCGACGACACGGCCCAGGCCTGGGTCACCACGTCGATCGGCCTCACAGCCCGCCTAGCCGACGGCACCCGCATCACGCCCCCGTGGTCCAACTAACCCCGCTCCAGCACCACTTCACTCCGCACCAACTCCAGCAACCGCCCCACCCAGTTCCGCCCGCCCGACCCCCCTTCGTCCCGCCAGTACGGCGAGTCCGAGTACCCGGTGCACCGAAGGACCGAGCCCCCCGTCCCCACCAACACCTGGGCCATCTCGGGGTGTTGCCCGAACTTGGCCCGCAACAGCCCGGCCATCACGGCGAGTCGTACGCCGTCCCAGTCCGGTCGCCGCTTCGCCAGAGCGGCCGACTTTCGCGCGGTAAGCACGTCGGGGGCGGTGCGGATGGAGGTGCGGTCGGCGGGGTCGGCCGCGGAGAGGGCCCAGTAGCCGTGGGAGACGGTCGGGTAGACGACGCCTCCGTAGGAAACCGGTGCGGGATAGTCGTTGCGCAGCATGAAGACACCTGGTCCGGCGGGCCACCCTCGCGGATACACGGTCTCGGACACCTCGACCGGCGGCCCCGCACCCACCACGGGATCGTCCGCGTACACCACAGGCTCCCGCTCGGCGGCGACCCCCTCCCGCAGATACGCCACCGCCCCCTCCCGCATCGCCGCCGTCACCACGAACTCGTCGACCAGTTCCCCCACTTGAGCAAGGAGGATCCGCAACGGCCGGTCCAGCCGGTCCATATCACCCAGGCAGTAGATCCGCAGATGGGCGGGAATACGGAGATACGCCTCCCGAAGCACCGCGAGAGCACGGTCGTCCGGCGTCTCACAGAACCGCCGGATCGCCTCCGAACACCGCCGGCGAGCGGTCGGCCGGCCGGCCAACTCCTCCACCACATCAGCGACTTCCAGCAGAAAGCTCTCCACGGTACGCGGCTCGCCCCACCGCCAGGCCCGCCCGGCCGGCGGCGTACGGACCGGTGCCCCGGGCTCGGTGAGGACGACCCTCCAGTCCCCCAACCACCGCTCCAGCGCGGCGAGATCGGCGTACTCCCCGCAGTGGACGACCCCGTCGGCGTACACACTCAGATCGTCGACGAAGTGCGCCCCGCGCACCTCACCCCACCGCCACACATGGCACCAGGCCCCCGGAACCCGCACCCCGTCCACTGTCCGGTACGTCGACCACCGCCACGCCATGACGGCACTCTACGACGGCCGCTGCGGCGGCGACGGCGGCGACGGCGGTCCTCCCTGGGCCCGTTCGAGGAAGCGCAGCAGCTCCACCGGGAACGGCAGGACGAGGGTCGAGTTCTTCTCGGCGGCGACGGCGACGACCGTCTGGAGGAGGCGGAGCTGGAGGGCCGCCGGGGTGTCGGCCATCTCCTTGGCGGCCTCGGCGAGTTTCTTGGACGCCTGGAGCTCGGCGTCCGCGTTGATGACCCGGGCCCGGCGTTCCCGGTCGGCCTCGGCCTGGCGGGCCATGGACCGCTTCATGGTCTCCGGCAGGGACACGTCCTTGATCTCGACCCGGTCGATGGTCACACCCCACTCGACGGCAGGGCTGTCGATCATCAACTCCAGCCCCTGGTTGAGCTTTTCCCGGTTGGACAGCAGATCGTCCAGCTCACTCTTGCCGATGATGGACCGCAGCGACGTCTGCGCCATCTGCGACACCGCGAACCGGTAGTCCTCGACCCGGACGACAGCCTCGGCGGGAGCGGTCACCTTGAAGTAGACGACCGCGTCGACCCGCACGGTCACGTTGTCCCGGGTGATCCCCTCCTGTCCGGGCACCGGCATCGTGACGATCTGCATGTTGACCTTACGCAGCTTGTCGACACCGGGAATGATCATCGTCAGACCGGGTTCGCGCACCTCCGGCCGCAGCTTCCCCAGCCGGAACACCACACCTCGCTCGTACTGTTTGACGACGCGCGCGGCAGCCGCCGCGTACACCGCCCCGGCGCTCAGGAGCCCCGCTCCCGCCACCACCAGTTCCTCGACCACGACGGCCACCGCCCTCCGTGCGTCAGACGTGCGTCCAGGGGCTCCTTCGACGGTAACCCGCCCCACGTACAAGGGGGAGCCCCCGCACGCCGGTTGCGTACGAGGGCTCGGCGTCAGAACTGACAGATGATCAGAACACGCTCACACCGTACGCGTTGAGCGCCTCCACCACCGGCTGGAAGAACGTCGTCCCGCCGGAGCTGCAATTCCCGCTGCCACCGGAGGTCAACCCGTAGGCGATGCCGCTCGTCGAGTACAGCGGCCCGCCCGAATCGCCGCCCTCAGCACAGACGTTGGTCTGGATCATGCCGTAGACGACGTCCCCGCCACCGTAGTTGACGGTCGCATTCAGAGCCGTCACCCGCCCGCTGTGGATACCGGTGGTCGAGCCGTCACGGTAGACGGTGGTGCCGACGCTCGGCGTACCCGCGCTGGTGATGTCCGTGTTTCCCGCGGTACCGGACTTGCTCACCGAGCTGTTGGTGTACCGGACCAGCGCGTAGTCGTTGGTCGGGAAGCTGTAGCTCACGTTCGAGCCGAGCACGGACGACTGACCGGAGTTGGAGTACCAGGTCGACGCGACCTCACCGCAGTGACCGGCGGTGAGGAAGTAGTACGTGCTGCCGCTGACGACGTTGAAGCCGAGCGAACAGCGGTATCCGCCACCGTAGATGGCGTCGCCACCGGCGATGAGCTTGTTGAACTTGCCGGGCGTGTGCTTGATCGTCAGGGCGCCGGCCTTGCCGCCCGCGTCCTTCTTGATCCGCGCGATCTCCGCGGCGGAGACCGTGCTGTCGACGGTGACGACCACGCGGTTCGTCTTCGCGTCGACGGCCCAGGCGGTGCCGGGGACGTCGGACTTCAGCACCGAGGTGCTGACGCCGCTCAGGTCGGAGGCGCTGAACGTGTGCGCGGCGGCGGCGTTCGCGGTGGGGGCGGCGAAGCCGACGGCGGCGACGAACCCGGCCGCGAGGGCGACCGTGCGAGTGCGTCTCTTGCGGGCGGTGAAGGTGGTGCGCTTGTTCCTCACTTTTCGTTCCCTCCCGGGAATCAGGGGCCCGCGTGGGGTCGGGGCCCGTGAGGCGCAGCCAGAGCCATGATCCGCTCGTGAAATCAGGGATGCATGCCCCTGACAAGCGCTGAGGAAGGAGTATTCGGCCGAACAGACGGTCGACGCAAGGGCGCGCTGGAGCGCCCACGCGGCGCAAGGGCACGAACAGGCCGCGCCCCCGAGCGCGAACTGCGCGCAATGAGCTGTTTCAGGCCAACTCCCCTTCCTGTACGACGATCAGGGCACCGCGAAGGTTCCCTCACCCCATGAACCGCCTGCTGAGGCACGCCCCCGCCACCGCACTCCGGCAGCCCCTGCCGCCCGGGACCCACAGGTCACCTCACCCCCGTCGGGGATGGCCGAAACCAGCCCGGCCGACGGCCGCTCGGCCCCTCTCCCCCGGACTCACGGCACCTGGTCGTGCCGCCCCAGACCCAAGTGCTCCCGCAAAGTCGCCCCCGGGTAGAACGTCCGGAACAGCCCCCGGTGCTGCAACAGCGCGACGGTCCCGTTGACCAACCGCTCCAGATCCCGCCGAGGCTCCACCGGCGTCAGGTGGAACCCGTCGACGGCCCCCTCCCGGTGCCACCCGGCGATCAGCTCGGCGAGGTCCACGGGCCCGCCCCGGTACAACGGCCCCAGCGCGCTCGTCCGCGGCCCGCCCCCGCCGTGCCCTGGTGCGGCGGCCCACTCCCCCTCCCCGAGGTCGATCACCAGCGCCGCCAGCACCCGCAGGGAGTCCGGGTCCCGCCCCGACTCCCCG
>NZ_JBTYMC010000092.1:0-22706 GCF_054880855.1 Streptomyces sp. S6
GCGCCCTCGTCGTCGCCGCCTCCCGCGCGGACACCGCCTCCGCCATCCTCGCCGCCCAGCGCATGGACGCCCACACCGACGCCCTCCGCGGCGCCGCCCACTAGTTCCCCCCACGGGGTCCACCCCCGAAACGGCCCCGGTCCGCGCGCACCCGCAGCGACGCGCGGACCGGGTGCCACTTTTCTGGACGCCGGGTCACCGCACCCGGAGAGAGGGTGCTCCTCCCGATGCCCTCCGATCTGACCTGCCTCACCGAACTCCTCCCCCACCCCCGCCTCGTCGCCCCGGCCACGGACTGGGCCACCGCCGAAACCACCCTGCGCACCTCTCTGCCCACGGACTACCGGGCACTCATCACCACCTACGGCGCAGGCCTCATCGACAACTACCTCCTCCTTCTCGAACCCGGCTGTCCCGACGACGTCTACGACCAGCTCAAGATCTCCGCGGAACGGGAGGAGGCCAACAGCTCCCTCTGGCAGTACGACGACAAACCCACCGAGCTGGAACCCGACGGCAACCGCCTCATCTGCTGGGCCACCACCGACAACGGCGAGTACCTCTACTGGCTCGTCCAGCCCGGCGACGACCCCGACAGCCGCCCCATCCTCATCAACAGCGACTCCGACTGGGAGCGCCACGACATGACCACCACCCGCTTCCTCGCCTCCGTCCTGGCCGGGGACATCACCTCCGACGCCCTCTGGAGCCGGTTTCCCCGGCGTCAGCACGAGTTCCGACCGGCCCGGGAGATGTGACCACCAGGCGCGACGGAGTCACTCGGTCAGTGCCTCGACGTCGACGCGGGAGAACACCAGGTCGGTCATCTCTGTGACCGGCTCTCGCCAGCGCGTTGCCGATGCGGGACGGCGCAGGGCCTGGGGATAGCTGGCCGCGTCGTAGTCGTTGGAGACGCGGTAGGGGTGGAACCCGTGGTCTCGCAAGGGGGTGAGGATCTCGTCGACGGTCTGGCCTTGTTTGGCCAACAGCCTCGGTGTCACCTCGACGAGCAGTTCGGCGTCGTCCCGGAGGTGGCCCAGCACGGGCAGCAGCCCGCGTACGGCACCGGCCTCGCCACCTTCCACATCGATCTTGATCAGGCGAGCGGTGGCGACTTCGTCAGTCGTGAGGAGTCGAGAGAGCGGCGCGGTGTCGGCGATGAACGAGGACGCGACGGTACGCGGTCGTACGG
The DNA here is from genome assembly GCF_054880855.1 of Streptomyces sp. S6. Lineage (NCBI taxonomy): Bacteria > Bacillati > Actinomycetota > Actinomycetes > Kitasatosporales > Streptomycetaceae > Streptomyces > Streptomyces sp. S6. The sequence goes on from NZ_JBTYMC010000092.1 coordinate 1,193, forward strand.
CGGTGGTGCCGCCGAGGTTCGTGGGGTCTTCCAGGTAAAAGGTCAGCTGCCCGGGGGCGTCGGAGACGGCGGTGTTGATGGTGCGGACGTTCGCGCATCCGTTGAGGCGGATGTTCCCGGTCAGGGCCTGGTGGAAGTCAGGAGAAGGTTCGACGGCCACCACTCGCCCTGTGGGGCCGACGAGTTGGGCGGCGAGCACGGTGTAGTAGCCGATGTTCGCGCCGATGTCGACGAAGGTGTCTCCGGGCCGGAGTCGGCGGGAGACGAAGGAGGTGAGGTGTGGTTCCCATACGCCGAAGAGGTAGAGGTAGCGCTGGATGACGTCGCTGGTCATCACGTGGAAGAGGGCGCCGGTGCGGGTGCGGGTGACCGTGGTGACGGGGTGGTTCTTCAGGTGTTCGTCCAAGAGGCTGGCGAGTTGGGGAACTCCTGGTCCGGCGGGGACATGGCGGACGTACGTCCGCAGTGCTCGAAGCGGGTTCATGGGACGTCTCCGAGAGTCGGGCCGCACACGGGGGCGGGACCTGGCAGGCTGGTCGCGGCAGTAGTGCGTGGTGGAGGAGAGAAGGACGTGACGATGGAGGCCGCTCCGGTCGTGTACCTGCTCGTCGGGCTGACGGGGTCGGGCAAAACGACGTACGCGCAGCGGAAGTTGGAGCCGGTCGGAGTGGTGCGGCTGTCCGTGGACGAACGGGTCTTTGAACGGCACGGTCGTTACGGCGTGGACTACCCGGAGCACGAGTACTTCGCCCGTGAAGCACCCGTCGTCGCCGAAGTACGCAGGGAACTGGTCGAGTTGGTGAAAGCCGGGCGTTCCGTCGTGGTCGATCACGGGTTGTGGCGGCGCAAGGAGCGGGAGGACTGGAAGCACCTCGTCCGCGATGCCGGAGGAGCCGTGCGCCTGCTGTACTTCCCGGTCGCGCGTGAGGAACTGCTCCGGCGTCTGAACGAGCGCAACCGGCGTGACGACGCGAACGCGTTGACGGTCACCGAGTCGGCAATGGACGACTTCTTCGCCCGGTTCGACGTCCCTCACGGAGAGGGCGAGGAGATCATCGAGCCGGACTCCTTCTAGCGGGATGCCAGGTGGCAGCCAGCCGTATGGCTTCCTGCGGCCACCACGGCGGGGTCTCCTGGAGAGTGACCGGCCGGAAGGGGACGTCAGGGGAGGTGACGTCGATCCGGCCGTCGTGCAGTGACAGGTGGTTCAGCAGATGCCGGGCCTCCGACAGCAGTGCGGGGGACTTGGTCTGCCAGCTGCCGTCCGCCGTACGGGCCGCGCGCCTTTCGAGGTCTTCTCGTACGCCGCGTCGCCATTTGAAGTGGTGGACGACAACCGGCGGTCGGTTCGTCGGCCGGTGTCCTTCGGCGCGGTGGTTTCCGGAGTCGACGGTGACGCTGGAGTGTGCGAGCACGATCTTGCGCGGGTCGCCGTGCAGGAGCAGGTGGGTGAGGAATCCGCCCAGGGGATAGGCCGCGTCCAGTCCTTCCCCCAACAATGTTGACACGCGGCAGGCATCAGGACGGGGCAGGGTCAGTAACTCCCCGCCGTACCAGCGGTCGAACTGGCGCGGGGAAACCTCAAGAGATGCCAGACGGGCGTCACGGTCGAGTTCCGCCAGCCGGACGGCAGCCCGCCTGTACTGGGGGGCGAACGCCTCGTGCGTCGTCAGGTGCCGTTGCTGAAGCAGCTGCCGAAACAGCGTCGTCCCTGGCATGGCCCCCCCTTACGGCGCCCGCCCGCCACGGACGCTCACGACTTCCGGCAGCATGCCGATGCGTCCGCCGACCAGGCAACAAGTTTGGGAAAGTCGACTCGAACGGATTGAAGGCACGCCCCGAGACAGGCAAAGGCCCACCCCCCACCCCGTCGGGGCTGACGGAGTCGGTGGTGGGCCCAGCCCCGTACGCCGTTGTACAGGGCCTGCCGCTGTGCCGCGGCCGGTTCGTGACGACGCGTCTGGTCAGGGACTGATCGGTGAACCGGCCGCGGGGATCAGGGGGTTACGCGAGGCGGTCGACCAGCGCGCGGTACTCGTCCCAGAGTTCCTTCGGGGTGTGGTCGCCGAAGGTGTTGAGGTGGGCCGGGACCAGGGACGCCTCCTCGCGCCAGATCTCCTTGTCGACCGTGAGGAGGAACTCCAGGTCGGAGTCGGCGAGTTCGAGGCCCTTCGTGTCGAGGGAGGACGGGGTCGGGAGGACGCCGATGGGGGTTTCGACGCCGTCCGCCGTGCCGTCCAGGCGTTCCACGATCCACTTCAGGACACGGGAGTTCTCACCGAAGCCGGGCCAGACGAACCGGCCGGCGTCGTCCTTGCGGAACCAGTTGACGTAGTAGATCTTGGGGAGCTTCGCGGGGTCCTTGTCCTTGGCGACGTCGATCCAGTGGGCCATGTAGTCGCCCATGTTGTAGCCGCAGAAGGGCAGCATCGCGAAGGGGTCGCGGCGCAGCTCACCGACCTTGCCCTCGGCGGCGGCGGTCTTCTCGGAGGCGACGTTCGCACCGAGGAAGACGCCGTGGTTCCAGTCGAAGGACTCGGTCACCAGGGGGACGGCGGAGGCGCGGCGCCCGCCGAAGAGGATCGCGGAGATCGGGACGCCCCGGGGGTCCTCCCACTCGGGCGCGATGATGGGGCACTGCGAGGCGGGTACGGTGAAGCGGGCGTTGGGGTGCGCGGCGGGCACCTCGGCGCCCGGCGTCCAGTCGTTTCCCTTCCAGTCGGTGAGGTGCGCGGGCGTCTCCTCCGTCATCCCCTCCCACCAGATGTCCCCGTCGTCCGTCAGTGCGACGTTGGTGAAGACGGAGTTGCCCCACAGCGTCTTCATCGCGTTGGCGTTGGTGTGCTCACCGGTGCCGGGGGCGACGCCGAAGAAGCCGGCCTCGGGGTTGATGGCGTAGAGGCGGCCGTCCTCCCCGAACCGCATCCAGGCGATGTCGTCGCCGATGGTCTCGACGGTCCACCCGGAGACCGTGGGCTCCAGCATCGCGAGGTTCGTCTTCCCGCAGGCGGACGGGAAGGCGGCGGCGACGTACTTGGCCTCTCCGCGCGGCGGCGTCAGCTTGAGGATGAGCATGTGCTCGGCGAGCCAGCCCTCGTCGCGGGCCATGACGGAGGCGATCCGCAGGGCGTAGCACTTCTTGCCGAGGAGCGCGTTGCCGCCGTACCCGGAGCCGTAGGACCAGATCTCGCGGGACTCGGGGAAGTGGGAGATGTACTTCGTGGCGTTGCAGGGCCACGGCACGTCCGTCTGGCCGGGCTCCAGCGGCGCCCCGAGCGTGTGCACAGCACGCACGAAACGGCCGTCGGAACCCAGCTCGTCCAGGACTGCCTGGCCCATCCGGGTCATCGTCCGCATGGAGACGGCGACGTAGGCGGAGTCGGTGATCTCGACGCCGATGGCGGAGAGCTTCGAGCCGAGGGGGCCCATGCAGAAGGGGACGACGTACATGGTCCGGCCGCGCATCGAGCCCCGGAAGACGCCCTGGTCGCCGGTGAAGACGGCCCGCATCTCGGCGGGGGCCTTCCAGTGGTTGGTGGGACCGGCGTCCTCCTCCTTCTCGGAGCAGATGAACGTCCGGTCCTCGACCCGCGCGACGTCGGTCGGGTCGGAGGCGGCGTAGTAGGAGTTCGGCCGCTTGACCGGGTCGAGCCGCTTGAAGGTGCCCTTGTCGACCAACTCCGCACAAAGTCGGTCGTACTCGGCCTCGGACCCGTCGCACCAGACCACACGGTCCGGCTGGGTCAGTTCGGCGATCTCGTTCACCCAGGAGACCAGCTCCTGGTGGCTGGTGGGGGGAGCCGCGTTGTCGCGCGCCACGATTGCTCCTACGAAGTGAGGGTTTGCTGTGTTGTGCCCCGTGGGGGCGCCGACCCGGAAACGTCGTAGCCGCTCATCCGGTGCCGACCGCACTCATTTGATCATCCGCCGAGAGAGCCCATCTGTCCAGAGGGCGTCACATATGAGCAACGTGAGGATCGCCACGTGTTCACTCGCCGCGTGAGACGATGACCACTCCCCACCGCTCATCTCGTCGTACTGACACGTGATTTACGGCCCCGTAGGTACGATTTCGCGTATGACCGCCCCCTCCCTGCCACACCAGCTCAAGCAGCAGGCCGCGCACCTCGTCGAGCCGGTCAAACCCAAACTGCGCGGCTGGCTGCACCTGGGCATGTTCCCCACCGTCCTGATCGCGGGCCTGTTCCTGACGGCCCTCGCGGACTCCCCGAAGGCCCGGATCGCCTGCGCGATCTACGTCCTGACGGCCTGCCTGCTGTTCGGCGTGAGCGCGGTGTACCACCGGGGCAACTGGAGCCCGAGGATGGACGGCATCCTGCGACGGCTGGATCACGCCAACATCTTCCTGATCATCGCCGGCACCTACACACCGCTGACGATGCTGCTGCTCCCCGGGTCGAAGGGGCAGTGGCTGCTGTGGGGCATCTGGGCGGCGGCCGCCGCCGGGATCGTCTTCCGGGTCTTCTGGGTGGGCGCCCCCCGCTGGCTCTACACCCCCTGTTACCTGGCCATGGGCTGGGCGGCCGTCTTCTTCCTCCCGGACTTCATGCGGACGGGCGGCATCGCCGTCCTCGTCCTAGTGATCGTCGGCGGGCTCCTGTACAGCGCGGGCGGTGTCATCTACGGCATGAAGAAGCCGAACCCCTCCCCCCGCTGGTTCGGCTTCCACGAGGTGTTCCACTCCTTCACGCTGGCGGCGTTCGCCGTCCACTACGTGGGGATCTCGCTGGTGGCGTACCAGCACTGACACCTCGCACGACCGACCGAGGGCCACGGCAGCGCACCGTGGCCCTTTTTCGCGCCTGAAACAGATTGACGGTCACTACCTTTTGAGAGTTACTCTCATTTTATGGAAACTGTCACTCCGCACCCTCGGCGCTGGTGGGCCCTGGCCGCCCTGGTCGCGAGCATGCTGACGCTCGGCTTCGACATGACGATCCTCAACGTGGCCCTGCCGACGATGGCGGGCGACCTCGGCGCGAGCACCGGCCAACAGCAGTGGATGGCGGACGCGTACGTCGTCGTCTTCGCCGCCCTGATGCTCCCCGCCGGTCTCCTCGGCGACCGTTTCGGACGGCGCCGGATGCTGGTGGTGGGCCTGGCCCTGTTCCTCGCCGGGTCGCTGCTCGGCGCGCTCGCGGGGGACGTGAACTGGGTGATCGCCGCCCGCGCGTTCATGGGGATCGGCGGTGCGCTGGTCACCCCGCTCGCCCTGTCCGTCCTGCCGTCCCTGTTCGGTGCCGACGAGCGCACGAAGGCGATCGGCGTCATCTCGGCGGCCAGCGCGCTCGGGCTGCCGCTCGGCCCGATCATCGGCGGCTGGCTGCTGAACCACTTCTGGTGGGGCTCGGTGTTCCTGGTGAACGTCCCCATGGCCGGGATCGGCATCGCCGCCTGCGTGTTCCTGCTCCCCGAGACCAGCGACCCCGCCTCCCCGAAGGTCGACGCGCTGTCCACCGCGCTCACCGCGACCGGCCTCGGCGCCCTCATCTACGCGATCATCGAAGCCCCCGTGCGCGGCTGGGGCGACCCGCTGATCCTGGCGATGCTCGCGGCAGCCGTCGTCCTCGTCACCGTCCTCGTCCTGCGCGAGCGCGGGATGAGCCGGCCGATGCTCGACATGTCGCTCCTCGCGCAGCGCGGCTTCCTGTTCAACACGCTGGCCGCGACGCTGGTGATGTTCGTGCTGTCCGGGCTGATGTTCGTCCTGCCGCAGTACCTCCAGGCGGTCCTCGGCAACGACGCCTTCGGCACCGGGCTGCGGATGCTGCCGATGATGGGCGGACTGCTCGTCGCCGCCCGCGCGGCCCAGCCGGTGGTGGCCCGCTTCGGCCCGCGCGCGGTGGTCGGCGCGGGCCTCGTCGTCCTCGCCTTCGCGACGCTCCTCGGCAGCCGGACGACCGTGGACTCCGGGTACGGGTTCACCGCGCTGTGGCTGTCCGTCGTCGGCGTCGGCTTCGGGTTCGCCGTGGTCCCGGCGATGGACGGTGCGCTGGGCGCCCTGCCGCGTGAGCGGGCCGGCAGCGGGTCGGGGCTGCTGATGACGCTGCGGCAGGTCGGCGCCGCGATCGGGATCGCCCTGCTCGGCAGCCTCATCGCGAGCGACTTCCGCGACCGCCTCGACGTGACGGGCCTGCCGTCCGGCCTCGCGCACACCGCCGGGGAGTCCGTCGTCGCCGCGCATCTCGTCGCGGAGCGGACGGGGGCGGTGCAGGTGGCGGCGTCCGCGAACAGCGCGTACGTGCACGGGATGAACCTCGCGCTGCTGGTGTGCGGGGTCGCTTCGCTGGTGGCGGCGCTGCTGGCCGCGGGGTTCCTGCCGGGGGTGCGGGACGGGGAGGCGGGGGGCGTGGACATGGCCGCCGCCGAGGCCGATGCACGACAATGACGTCATGACGCCGTCCCATCCGACCACCCTGACCGACAGCCGTCCGCTGGGCCTGCGTGAGCGGAAGAAGATCAAGACCAGGACGGCGATCCGCAGCGCGATGTACGCGCTCGTCGAGGAGCAGGGCTACGACGCGACGACGATCGAGCAGATCGCCGAGCGCGCCGAGGTGTCGCCGTCCACGGTCTTCCGTTACTTCCCCACCAAGGAGGACATCGTCCTCACGGACGAGTACGACGCGATCCTGCTGGAGGAGCTGCGCAAGCGGCCCGCCGGGGAGCCGTGGATGGTGTCCCTGCGGCACCTCATGCGACTCGCGATCGCGGCGGGCCTCGCGCAGGAGGAGCGCCGCAACACCGAACTGCGGGCGTACCTCACGGCCCATGTCCCGGCGGTGCGCTCCCGGATGGTGGAGTCCATGTCGGTCACCAGCCGCCTCCTCGCCGAGGCGGTCGCCGAGCGCACCGGCCGCGCGCAGGACAGCCTGGAGGTCCGCGTCTACACGATGTCCCTCATCGGCGGCCTCTCCGAGGTCACCCTCCACTGGGCCGAGAACGACTTCCGCGACGACCTCCTCGACCTCCTCGACCGCACCCTCGACGTCCTGGAACACGGCCTCAAACCCCTTGAGTGAAACGCCGTCCCGGCCGCATCCTGACCCCGTGATCACCCTGCGCGTCGCCCCCGCCCTCTCCTTCTTCGTCCGCCGCACCACCATCGACGCCGACGGCGTCTCGACGCTGGGCCACGTCGTGGAATCGGCCGGTGTGCCCCTCACCGAGGTGGGTGCGCTGCTGGTGGACGACCGTGAGGTGCCCGTCTCCCACGTCCCCTCCCCCGGCACTCCGGTGGAGGTGGAGGTCCGCCCCCACGCCCACCCCCAACAGGTCCCCGGCGCTCCGCTCCGCTTCCTCCTCGACGTCCATCTCGGCACCCTCGCCCGGCGGCTCCGGCTGCTCGGGGTGGACACGGCGTACGAGTCGACGGACATCGGGGATCCCGCGCTGGCGACACTCTCCGCCGCGGAGAAGCGGGTGCTGCTGAGCCGGGACCGGGGGCTGCTGCGGCGCCGGGAGATCTGGGCGGGGGCGTACGTCTACGACAAGGCGCCGGACGCCCAACTCCGCGAAGTACTCGGCCGGTTCGCTCCCGAGCTGGCGCCCTGGACGCGGTGCATCTCCTGCAACGGGGTGCTCAAGCCGGCCACCAAGGACGAGGTCGCGGACCGGCTCCGGGAGGGGACGCAGGCTTCGTACGACGTGTTCGCGCAGTGCGGGGAGTGCGGGAAGGCGTACTGGAAGGGGGCGCATCATGAGCAGTTGGAGGCGATTGTGGCGGATGCGCTGAGGTTCAGGGCGAGTTGAGATCAGGACGGCCCCGCACCCGGTGCGGGGCCGTCCGTCGTCCCTACTTGCGCTTCAGGTCCTTCGCGTCGCAGGCGACCTTGTTGCGGCTGGGGTCGAGGCCCAGCGGGTCGTCGCCGTTGACCTTGAGGGTGCCGTACTCGTTGTCCTTGAGCCACTTGCAGCGGGCGGCGGTGGTCTTCGCGACCGTGGCCGGGAAGGTCGTCGGGACGCAGACGTTGAGCGAGCCGTAGTGGCGGTCGCAGCCGGAGACGGTCGGACTGACCTTCTGGGACTGCCGCTTGGCGCCGGGGCCGGTGGTCTTGCCGGTCAACTTGTCGGCGAAGGAGTGGATATGGGCCGAGGGCTGGGTCGCGGCCTGGGTCTTCGCCAGGGCCGCCGGTCCCGTGAGGTGGACCCACTTGGCCACCGAGGGAACCCCGTTGGCATCGACCGCGAACAGCATGTACCAGCCGGGCGGCGCCAGGTTGGGGTTGCTGGTGACGTTCAGGTCGACGTTGTTGCCGTTCACGGAGAGCGGCAGGTCAACGAACCGCTGGTTGGGGTCGGAGGAGTGGGTGACGGCGGCCGGGCGGATCAACTCGGCCTTGGCGATGGGCCGGTCGACGGTGATGCGCTGCGTGTCGCCGTACTGCCACTCGTTGTCGATGAGTGAAGTGATCGCCGGACGTGGGCCCTTGAAGAGATAGGGCGGCGAGTAGACGGACACGTTGTGGTTCCAGGTGCCGTTGCCCGGGTTGTCGCCGGTCGTCAGCACCCGGCCGTCCGGGAGGAGGACGGCCGAGGAGTGGTAGCCGCGGGCCTCGGGGTCGGCGGCGACGGGGTCGAACGTGCCCGTCCCCGGGTCGTACAGGGACGACTCGTACACCGGGTTCGCCCGGTTGTGCAGGGCGCCGCCGGTCTCCAGGACCTTGCCGTCGGGCAGCAGGACCGCGGAGACGTACATCTTGCCCTGGGCGCCGGTCTGCGGGACCTTGCCGGCGCCGAGGTCGACGGTGCCCTGGGGGATCGGCGGGCCGGCGACGTACGCCGGGTTCGCCTGCTTGAGGTCGATGACGTCGGTGAGGCGGTTGCCGTCGGGGTTGGAGTCGATGTTGCCGCCGCCGAGGGTGAGGACCTTCTGGTCCTGCGCCGGGGGCAGCAGGACGCTGGCGGACTGGTCGCGCTGGTCCTTGTTCTGGAGGCCGGGGATCTGGGTGACCGTGTTCGCGTCGTAGTCGTAGACCGCCGCGCCGGTGCCGGGGATGTTGTTGCCGAAGACGTGGCTGCCCGTGTAGAAGAGGCGGCCGTCCTGCATCAGCACCATCGCCGGGTACAGGCCCCAGTACGACCAGGTCTGGTTGACCTTCCACAGCGGCAGCCACTGCTGCTCCGCGTTCGACCAGCGCTCGGCGGTGACCGAGCCGGAGGAGTCCTCGCGCAGGCCGCCGAAGGAGAGGACGTCACCGTCGCCGAGGACCGTCGCCGACGGGTACCAGTGGCCGTCGTTCATGTCGTTCGTCTTGCTGTACGTCTCGGTCACCGGGTCGAAGACGTACGAGTCCTTGAACCCCTCGTACCCGTGCCCGCCCGGCACCGGGTACGCCTTGTTCCCGCTCATCACCAGCACCCGGCCGTCCTGCAACTGGACGTGTCCCGAGCAGAACATGTCCTTCGGGGTGGGGATCACCTTGTACGTGCCGTTCACCGGGTCGTACACGGCGGAGGTGAACGTGCCGGCCGCGAACTGCTCCTCGCTGTTCCCGGAGCCGGCGATCATCAGCACCTTGCCGTTGTTGAGCACGACCGAGTGCATGGACCGGACGGGGTTCTGCGTCGGCAGCACGCTCCAACTGCCGTCCGCGCACTGGACGTTCGTCCCCGTGCAGGTCGACGGCGGGGTGACGTCCGGGACCTGGTCCATCGTGTAGTCGTCGGTGGTGACCGAGCCGGTGCCGTAGACGGAGACACCCCAGGTGATCCGGTCGGTACCGGCCGGGACCTGGGGGGTGCGGACGCTCGCCTGCGCCCAAGTCGCCGACACGTCCAGGGTCTTGAGGTCCGTCCAGTACTGCCAGCCGGCGGTGGCGTCGTGCCGGAAGAGGGTGACGGACGTGTCGGGGGTGGTCGACTTGTACCAGAGCGAGAGGTCGTACTGCTTCCCCACCGTCACCGCGGGCGCGCACGCGGCCGACTCGGTGATCAACGCCTTACGGTCGCCGTCGACCCGCCGGGTCAGCTCGACCTTCATCGCCTTGCTGCCGCTGTGCGCGTCCGAAGTCGCCGTGAACGTGAAGTCGTTGTCCCCCCACCCCGACTTCTCCCAGCAGTACGGCATGTCCCCCGAACCCGCCGTCTCGAACCCGGGGTTGAGGACCAGGTTGGCGGCGGACGCGGGCTGCGGAACGGACAGCAGCAGGCCACCGGCCAGACTGCTGACCGCCAACAGGGCAGTTCTCCTACGGTACTTGAGGGGCAGTTTCATGCGGCTCCCTTCGGGTTCGTACGGGCGTGCACCACAGCCGCCGGACGGCTCGTGACCGGCGGCTGTGGGGGTATGCGTCGTGGGGGGGGAGGTCTCGCGGTTCAAGTGGCCCGCTCTCACCCGGTCTCCTTCGCCGCCCCCCGCCGCTTCTTCCCCCTCGGCAGGTACACCAGCGCCTCCGTCCCCACGAACCGCAGCACGAACGTGGTCACCAGTGCGAGGGCGGTCGCGGAGAGCGCCCCCATCCCGAACCGGCTCACGAACAGGGCGATCAGGGGGATGCGCAGGACCAGGTCCGCGTTGGCGAGGAGGGCGAAGCGGCCGGCGCGGTCCCACCAGTGGCGGTGGGCTCGGCGGTCGCGGAAGAGGAGGTGTTCGATGAGGAGGAAGTTCCAGGCGACGCCGAACTGGTTGGCGAGGATCTCGGCGGGGAGGTAGTGGAGGCCGGCGGCGGTCAGGGCCCACAGCGCGCCCAGGTTGGGGAGGAAGCCGCTCAGACCGATCAGGCCGAAGCCGATCATGCGGGCGATCGGGGAGGCGGCGCGCAGACCGAGGAGGTGCCGTAGGAACCGCATCCCCTCTTTTGCCGTCGACTTGGACTCCCCCGCGTACCGCTCCTGGAAGACGAACGGCACCTCGGCGACCCGCTCCGGCCTGCTGCGGACGGCGAGTTCGAGGAGGATCTTGTACCCGAGGGGCTTGAGGACGTCGGCGCTGACGACGCTGCGGCGGATCGCGAAGAACCCGCTCATCGGATCGCTGATCCGGTGGAGGCGGCGCGGGAAGAGGGACTTGGTGAGCCAGGTCGCCCCCTTCGACACGGCGACCCGGTACCCCCCGGCGAGCCCGGCCCGGCTGCCGCCCTTGATGTACCGGGAGGCGACGACGAGTTCGGCGCCGGACCGCTCCCCGGTGGCCACCAACTCCGGTACCAGGGACGGCGGATGCTGGCAGTCGCCGTCCATCACGACGACCCAGTCGGACCCGGCCGCCCTGATCCCCTCGACGACGGCCCCGCCGAGCCCGCCCACCGGTTCCTCCCGGTGCAGCACGGTCACCGGGAACGGGCAGTCCGTCGCGGCGTCGCGGATCACCTCGGGAGTGTCGTCCGTGGAGTCGTCCACGAAGACGACCTCGCAGGGCACCCGGCTCGGTACCGACTCCGTGATCTGGCGCAGGAGTTGGCGGATGTTGGCGGACTCGTTGTAGGTGGGGACGACGATGGTGACGGCGCCGGGTTCGGGGATGTCGTCCTCGCGGAGCGACGGAACGGGCGCGGTGTATTCGTGGCTCAACGCAGGCCCTCCACGCGGCGGATCTCGATGCGGTCCTCGCCGACTCCGAACACGGCGACCGGAGTTGAGTTCGTCAGCGCGTCCTTCACGGTCGGCAGGTCGCGCGCGTCGCGGCGGACCGTCGGGGAGGCGACCACGTAGTCGACGTCCTTCCAGCCGTTCGGGAGGGTCTTGGTGACGGCCGGGTCGAGGTCGGCCTTGTAGAACCAGATGGCGCCGAGGCCGGGCTCGTACCCGGCGTGGACGAGGTCGAGCCAGAGGGCGTCGTCGACGAGGACCCGGGTGCGGGCGGGGTCGGCGACGTGTCCCTCGTCCGCGAGCCACTTCGAGGCCGAGCGGTAGGGGCCGTTGGCGTCGGCGGTGACGGCCGTGCGGTCGCCGTCGTACCAGCGGGGCACGACGTACGCGGCGGCGGCGAGCGCGAGGACGCCGGCGAGCGCGTACCGGCCGTAGCCGAACCAGCGGCTCTCCCCGGCGCGGCGCCCCTTGTGGACGACGGTGTGCGCGACCGACGCGACGGCCCCGGCGAGGACGAGCGAGAGGTAGGGCAGCGCCTGGATGACGTACATCGCCGGGAGGTACCCGCCGGGCCGCAGCGCGACGGCCGCGAGGATCGCGACGGCGAGGGAGGGCCCGGCGAGGGAGCGGGCGGTGACCGACCAGCGCCAGGTGAGCAGCAGGAGCAGCGCGCCCGCGAGGCCGCCGACGATCAGGACCCGGTCGTAGTAGAGCCAGGACTGCAACACCCCGTGCGCGCCGGACCCGTTGTCGAGGATGAACCCCGAACCCGGCCTGGTCATCTGGTACTTGATGCCGTCCCAGAGGGAGACGTGGCCGCCGCCGGGGAACAACTCGCCCTTGAGCAGGGCGAAGAGGGGGTAGGAGACGCCGATCAGGGCGCAGGCGGTGACCGCGCCGGTGAGGGCGAACTTGCGGGTGTCGCGGTGGCTGTGCCGCCACATCGTGAGCAGCACGGCGGGCAGGACGAAGAGCATCGTCTCCTTCGTCAGTACGGCGGTTGCCGCCGCGATGCCCGCCGCGAAGTGGTGCCAGAGGTGCCGGCTCGGGGAGGCGGCCAGGGCGAACGCGAGGAGCGTCCACATGACGGCGAGGTTGTCGAGGAAGATCTCCCGCTGGAGGACGACGGACAGCGGGGAGAGCCCGAAGAGGGCCATGGCGAGGCCTGCGGCCCAGCGGGGCAGGGAGAGCCGTCGGCCGAGGACGTAGAGCAGGATCGCGCTGGCGGTGGTGACCACGAGCATCACCGCGCGCATCGATCCGACGGTCATCGCGCCGGCGCTGAAGGCTTTGGGAATCCAGGTGAGCAGGGCGAGTTGGAACCAGCCGAGGGGCGGGTGGTCGTACCAGTAGGTGTAGTGGGCGAGGCCCTTGCCCTCCTGGACGGCCCAGGCCTGGGCGAGGTAGGTGCCCTCGTCGTCGCTGAAGGCGGGGTAGGCGGCGATGTTCCAGCCCTGGACGGCGAGGATCGCGGTCAACAGGGCGGCGCAGACCAGGAGATCGGGCCTGCGGGAGGGTCGTGGGCGGGGGGTCGGAGCGGTGCGGGGCGCGGCTGTGCGCTGCACGGGGACCTTCGGGGTGGTCACCGCGGGGAGGGTGGAGGTCACGCGGGGACGTCCTCTCGGGTGGTCAGGTGCGCTCCGGTGTGCTCGGTCAACTCCCACTCGTTGTTGCCGCGTTGCTCGCGCCAGACGGCACGCATCGCGGCTCCGGCGAGGAGGACCTGGTAGAAGGGGCCGCCCACGACGAGCTTGACGTAGTGGACGAAGCGCACGCGCAGGCCGTACTGCTTGCCGAAGTCGTGGAGGCCGACGAGTTCGAAGACGAAGGTCACGAGCGCGGTGACGGCCGGCAGGAAGGTGATGAAGGCGATGCCCACCGGGACGTCGAGGAAGAGGGCGACGGCGGCGTTGAGCGGGATGACGACACCGGAGAACGCTTGCAGGAACGGGGTCATGAGGGTGTAGCGGGCCAGCAACCGCTGTCCGAAACCGGGGAGTTGCTTCCAGTCCTTCTTGCGGTAGACCTGAAGGAACCCCTGGTTCCAGCGAGTTCGCTGCTTGAGCAGGGACATCAGCGAGCCGGGTGTCTCTTCGCGGGTCACCATGTCGGAGTCGTAGGCGACGACGACCTTCTTGCCGACGGAGGACAGCCGCACGCCCAGGTCGCAGTCCTCGGCGAGGCAGTTGGAGTCCCAGCCGCCCGCGCCTCTGAGGACCTCGGTGCGGACGAAGACGGTGTTCCCGCCGAGCGGGATGAACCCCTTCTCGGCGTGCAGGTGGAGCCGGGAGCGGAACCAGAAGAAATACTCCAGGCAGTTGCGCAGGCTGTACCAGCTGGAGTGGAAGTTGATGAGCTGGACGCCGCCCTGGACGACGTCGGCGCCGGTGGTGCGGAAGGCGTGGTCGACGTGGGCGAGGAGTTCCGGGTGGACCTGGTCCTCGGCGTCGAAGACTCCGACGACGTCGCCGCGGCAGTGCGGCAGCGCGGTGTTCATCGCCTTCGGCTTGTTCTTCTTCTCGTGGGTGTCGACGACGACGCGCACCCGTGGGTCGCGGGCGGCGGCGCGCTCGGCGACCTCGGTGGTCTCGGGGTCGTCGTGGCCGACGATCACGATGATCTCGAAGTCGGTGTGGGTCGACTCCAGGAGCCGGCGGATGGTGTGGTCGAGGACGGCCTGCTCGTGCCGGGCGGGCAACAGCAGGGAGAACGAGGCGTGTTGACCCTCGTCGGGTTGGCCGAAACTGGTCGACGCGAGCACTTCCGGCGTACGCCAGGCGTGCATCTGCCACCAGAGGGTGAAGGCCGCCATCCCGAAAAGCGCCAGCGAGACGGCGGTTATGAAGACGGACGTGAACAAGAAAAGATCCCCCCAGATCTCAAGGCCCCCTGTCGCGACGGCGCGTGACGTGGCGTCGCGTCATGTGTTGAAGGCTAGGTGGAAACTGTGAACCGGGGGAAGTCTTCCGATAAATAGCTTGTTTCAGAACTGAGTTGTTCTTAGAAGCCCATATCGGGACAGCTGGTCACGATTCTGGTCGTCGTTGATCAGTTCGTGCGACCGTTCCTCCCGGTCAGTGCGGTTCGCAGCCGCTCCGACTCCGTCGTCGGGACGTCACAAGTGAAGTTACGGCAGACGTACGCGGTTGGTTCATTTCCCGACAGAACCCGATTCGCGAGCAAAGGGAACCCGTCACTGTCAGTCACACCGTAGGCCACGACTACGCCCGGAGCGGTGGCCAGAAGTGCCTCCCGGTGCAGTCGCTTTCCGGCCGGATCCGTCAACTCCCTTGCCACGACGGCGACTTCACGCGGCCCGTCGAGCAGCGCCTCGGTCGCGGCGAGTCCCCAGCCGATGAAACGGGGCACACGGGGGCCGAGCGACCGCACCACGCCGAGCGCCTTCTCGGCCGCCGTGCGGTGGGGTTCGGCTCCGGTGTGGGCCGCGTACGACAGCAGCGCGTTCGCCGCCGCCGTCCAGCCGGAGGGGGTCGCGTTGTCCGTGGGGTCCTGGGGGCGCCGGATGAGCTGCTCCGCGTCGGCCGCCGTGTCGTACAGCGCACCGGACTCCGGGTCGGTGAAGCGGGCCAGCACATGGTCGAGGAGCAGCCCGGCGAACTCCAGCCAGACGCCCTCGCCGGTCACGGCGGCCAGCGCGAGGAACCCCTCGGCGACGTCGCCGTAGTCCTCCAACACCCCTGCGTTGGCGCCGACTCGGCCGTCCTTGCTGGTGCGGGCGAGGTGGGCGCGGTCGTCGAGGTGGACGCGGACCAGGAGGTCGGCGGCGGTGACGGCGGCCTCGACGAGGTCGGGGCGGTCGAAGTAGGCGCCCGTCTCGGCGAGCGCGGCGATCGCGAGCCCGTTCCAGGCGGCGACGACCTTGTCGTCCCGGCCGGGTGCGGGGCGCTCGGCGCGTGCCGTGAGGAGCCTGCGGCGGATGCCGTCGACCCGGTCCGCGTCGAAGACGCCCTCGGTCTGCGGGAGTTGGAGGACGGAGGCGCCGTGCTCGAAGGTGCCGTCCTCGGTGACGCCGAAGTACTGGGCGGCGAGGTCGGCGTCTTGGGTGCCGAGGGCGTCGGCGAGCTGGTCGGGCGTCCACACGTAGTAAGCGCCTTCGACGTGCTTTCCGGTGCCGTCGTCGCTGTCGGCGTCCAGTGCGGACGCGAACCCGCCCTCGGTGGTGCGCAGTTCACGGACCATGAAGTCGGCGGTCTCCAGGGCGATCCGGCGGGCCAGTTCGGAGCCGGTGGAGCGCCACAGGTGTGCGTAGACGCGGCACAGCAACGCGTTGTCGTACAGCATCTTCTCGAAGTGCGGGACGATCCACTCGCGGTCGACGGAGTACCGGGCGAACCCGCCGCCCAACTGGTCGTAGATCCCGCCCCGGGCCATCCGCTCGCACGTGTCCGCGGCCATCTGCAACGCGCCCTCGGACCCGGTCCGCGCGTGGTGCCTCAGCAGGAACTCGATCACCATGGACGGCGGGAACTTCGGCGCACCCCCGAACCCGCCGCGCTGCGGGTCGTACTCCCGCGTCAGCCCCAGCAGCGCCGCCGCCTGCTCCTCCTCCCCCGGCGGCCGGCCGTCCCCGAACGTCAGCTCCCGCTCGCCGAGATCCCGGACGATCCTCCCCGCGACCTCCGCGACCTCCTCCCGCCGCCCGCTCCACGCCTGCGCCACCCCCTCCAGCACCTGCCGGAACGACGGCGACCCGTGCCGGGGCACCGGCGGAAAATACGTCCCGAAGTAGAAAGGCTCCGCATCCGGTGTCAGAAACACCGTCATCGGCCACCCGCCCTGCCCCGTCGCCGCCTGCACCGCCTCCATGTACACGGCGTCGACATCCGGGCGCTCCTCCCGGTCCACCTTGACGCTGACGAAGTGCTCGTTGAGGTACTCGGCGGTACCGGGGTCCTCGAAGGACTCGTGGGCCATGACATGGCACCAGTGACAACTGGAGTACCCCACACTCAACAACACCGGCCGGTCCGTCCGCCGCGCCTCCTCGAACGCCTCGGGCGACCACGGCCACCAGTCCACCGGGTTGTCGGCATGCTGCAACAGATACGGCGAGGTCTCGTTCGCGAGGCGGTTCGGCATGGGGACATCCTCGCGCACAGCCGCTCGGGCCGGCCGGTGTCCGGAGTCGTTGCGCATGTCAGAGGTGTGGCGGAACTCACCCCTTCAGGTATTTCGGGCTCACATGATGTCAAGCCATAGCGTCCTTCCTCATGACCCAGTCAAAAACTCGTGAGGCACCCCGGACGCTCTTGTTCCTGGGGTTCGTGATCGGTGCCTTCGCGCTCGGCACCAGTGAGAACGTGGTCGCGGGCATCCTGCCCGACATCGCCCGCGGGCTGCACACGAGCGAGGGTTCGGTCGGGCTGCTCGTGACCGCCTACGCCGGCACGGTGACCGTGGCCGGGCCGATCGTGACGCTCTTCCTCGACCGGGTGGGGCCGAAGCGGCTGGTGACCGGTGCGCTGGCGCTCTACCTCGTGGGATCGGTGCTGGCCGCCGTGGGCGGCTCGTTCCCCATGGTGGTCGCGGGGCGGGTCGTCACCGGTCTGGTGCACACCACGATCATGGTCGTCTTCATGACCACGGCCATGCGCGTCGCCGAGCCCGGCAAGGAGGCATCGGCCGCCGCGAACATCACCCTCGGCCTCTCGGTCGCCACCGTCCTCGGGGTGCCGATCGGCGTCTTCCTCGGCCAGCACCTCGCCTGGCAGGCCTCGTTCTGGCTGGTCGCCGTACTGGCCGCGGTCAGCCTCCTGGTGATCCTGGCCGTCTTCCCGGCCGACCCGTCCGACGCCGGCACCGACGCCGCAGGCGGTGACGGTGTGCCCCGGGCCGGACTGCGCGGGCTCGGGCGTCCGGAACTGGTCATCGGGATCTGCGTCACCGCGCTCACCGGCATGGCCGCGCTCACCGTGGTGACCTACGTCGCGCCGTTCCTGACGCAGGGTTCCGGGGTCGGCTCCGGTCTGATCGTGTGGATCATGCTCGCGTACGGTGCCGGCTGCGTCGTCGGCAACACTCTCGGCGGGCGGCTGGCCGACGGCCGCGTGCTCCAGGCGATGGTCGGCACGGTCACCGCCACCCTCGCCGTGCTCACCGTCCTCCTGCTGGTCTCCGGCAGCGCCGTACCGACCGTGATCCTCACCGTGCTGGTCGGCCTCGCCTACTTCGCGACCTTCCCGGCCCTCAACACCTGGGTGGCCGCCAACTCCCACGGCATCTCGCCGAACCTCGCCCTGGCCCTCAACAGCTCCGCCTTCAACATCGGCATCGCGCTGGCGGGCTGGACCGGTTCGGCCTGGCTCGACTCCGGCCGGCCGGTCGAGAACCTGCCGCTCATCGCGCTTCCGCCGGCCGCCCTGGCAGCCGCCCTGGCCTGGGTTCTGGTCCGCCGTCGGCGCACCGGTCAGGACGGCAGCCGCGAGGCCGCGCACCAGGACCCCGCGGACGGGGCCCCCACGGGTTCCCCCACCGCCGTCTGACCGGCCGGCCCCGACCTGACCGGTCGGGGCCGGCCCCCTCGCTTTCCCGACCCCATCGATGGAGAGTCCGTGTCTTCTTCCGTGATCGCCTCCGCCGCTCCGTACAAGCACGAACTCACGCGACAGCCCCGGGGCCAGTGGTCCGTGAACGCTGTCAAACAGGTCTCGTACGAAGTCATCGTGCGCGACAACCTCCTCGAACCCTCCGACGGCTTCCTCGCCGACACCCTCCGCCGGTGTGTCACGGGGGAGACCAGCGACCGGCGGCTGCTCGTCGTCGACAGCACCGTGAACGAGCTCTACGGCTCCACGATCGCCCGCTACTTCGACACCCACGGCTTCGAGACCCACACCCTCGTCCTGGACGCCCACGAGCAGGCCAAGGACTGGCAGAGCGTCGACGCCGTCCTCGCGGCGATGGACGAGTTCGGCGTGGACCGCCGCCGCGAGCCCGTCGTCGCCGTCGGCGGCGGTGTGCTCTGCGACATCGTCGGCTTCGCGGCCAGCATCTACCGCCGGGGCACGCCCTACATACGGATACCCACCACGCTCATCGGCCTGGTCGACGCGGGTGTCGGCGTGAAGACCGGGGTCAACCACCGCTCCGGCAAGAACCGCATCGGCACCTACGCGCAGCCGCTGCTGAGCCTCCTCGACACCCGTTTCCTGCCCACCCTCCCGGAGCGGCACCTCAGCAACGGCCTCGCCGAGATCCTCAAGGTCGCGCTGGTCAAGTCCGAGTCGCTGTTCACCACGCTGGAGCGCGCGAGCCGGTGCGGCATCCGGGACCTCTTCGACGACGCGTTCCACGTCGGCATGGCCGAGTACATCACCCACGAGTCCATCCACCTGATGCTGGAGGAGCTCCAGCCGAACCTGTGGGAGGCCGTCCTCGAACGCTGCGTCGACTACGGCCACACGTTCAGTCCGACCGTCGAGATGACGTCGGTCGCCGAGCTGCTGCACGGTGAGGCGGTCGCCGTCGACATGGCCCTGACCACGGCCATCTCCCTCGGACGCGGGCTGATGACCCCGGCCGAGGCCGAGCGGGTGCTCGCCGTCATGCGCGGTCTCGGGCTCAACCCGTGGAACGACGCTCTGACCGACACCGAGCTGCTCGTGCGGGCCCTGGAGGACACCGTCCGCCACCGTGACGGGCAGCAGCGGCTCCCGCTGACCCGGGGCATCGGCGATCACGTCTTCGTGAACGACGTGACGGCTCAGGAGATCGTCGCCGCCGTCCGCCACCTGAGCGCCCACGCCGCCACGCCGGAGGCGGTCGCCGCATGAGCGCGAGGGAGAGCCGTATCGGGGAGGGCACCGCCGAGGGGTTCGTCGCGCCCGGCTTCGAAGTGGTACGGGAATGCTTCGAGACCAACCTGCGCGAGACCGAGGTCGGCGCCGCGTTCGCCGTCCACCACCGGGGCCGGCTCGTCGTCGACCTGTGGGGCGGGGTCGCCGATCCGGCGACGGGGCGCCCCTGGGCGGCCGACACCCGCGCCCAGATCTTCTCCGGCTCGAAGGGCGTCATCGCCGCCGCGCTGCTGCGGCTGTGCGACAGCGGCGTGCTGCGGCTGGACGACCCGATCGCCCGCCACTGGCCGGAGTTCGCCGTCCACGGCAAGGACCGAAGCACCGTCTCCGACGCCGTGACGTACTGCGCCGGCCTTCCCGCGATCACCGACCAGGTCGTCGATCCCGCCGCCCTCTCGGACCCCCGGGCCATGGCACGGGCCCTCGCCGAGCAGAAGCCGGTGACCGGGCCCCGGCTGATCTACGGGCCGTGGACGATGGGCTGGCTGGTGGAGGAACTCACCTTCCGCACCACCGGACTGTCCCTGCGCGAGTACTTCCGCCGCGAGATCGCCGGGCCGCACGGCCTGGCGATCGACTGGTGCCTCGGCCCGGCCGACGAGGTGGCCGCCGTCGTCCACGACGACAGGTTCGCCGCCCAGTACGACCGGTTCAACGAGAGTGACGACCCGCTGACCCGGGCGATCTGGGCCAACCCGGTCCCGTTCCCCAAGGGCCGGGTGATGTGGAACGAGGAGGCGCTCCGCACGGCGTACATACCGGCCGCGAACATCGTCGGTACCGCCCGTGACATCTCCCGCCTGTACGCGCTCGTCATCGAGGACCTGCACCGCCCGGACGGTGAGCCGGGCCACCTCGCCCGCGCGGCGACCGTCCGCGACGCGCTCACCCTGTACGTACGGCAGGAGGACCCGGCGCTCGGCTTCCCCTTCGCGTACGGCCGAGGCGGGTTCCGCCTCAAGGGCACCCCCCGCACCGGCGTCGACGCCGACATGTTCGGCCACGACGGCGGCGGCGGTTCGGCGCACTTCGGGTGGCCGGGTGCCGGCATCGCCCTCTCGTACACCCCCAACCACCTGCTGGACATCGGCAACGACGACCACCGGGCCGGAAACCTGATCCGGGCCCTGAAGTCCGCCCTGCGCGACCAGGACACGGCCCGGACGTCGCGCGAAACGGAAGAAGCGGTACCCGCGTGAAAATCAGCGTCTCGGTCTTCCAGACCACCCTCACCGCCAAGGTGACCGACCTGGCACGCCGCCTGGAGGACACCGGCTACGACGCCCTGTACTTCTGCGAGCACACCCACCAGTCTCTGGCGTTCGCGCGTCAGGCGCCGACGCTGGAGCGCCGGTTCCGGGAGACCTTCGACCCCTTCGTGGCCTCGCAGGCCGCGGCCTCCGTGACCGAACGGCTGCGGGTGGGCTCGGCGATCAGCCTGCTGGCCCAGCACGAGCCGATCGCCATGGCCAAGCGGCTGGCCAGCCTGGACCGGCTGGTCGACGGCCGCCTCGACGTCGGCGTCGGCGCCGGCTGGATCGAGGACGAGATGCGCCGGCACGGCGTGGACCCGGCCCGCCGCAACGCGCGGCTGTCCGAACACGTCCTGGCCGTGAAGGCCCTGTGGTCGGGCGAGCCCACCACGGTCCACTCGCCGCACGTCGACTTCGAGGACGTGGTGGTGCTCCCGACGCCGTCGCAGCGGCCCGGTCCGCCGATCCTCGTCGCCGGCGCCGGACCGCGCGCCCCGCACCGGGTGCGCGCCATCGGCGACGGCTGGATGCCCGACTTCGGGTCGGTTCCGCTGCCGGAGCTGCTGAAGGGTGTCGCCGCCGTCCGTGAGATCGGCCGGGAGCAGGGCCGGCACCTGCCGGTCGTCGTCATGGGCGTCCCCCACGATCCGGCCGTCGTCACCGTCCTGGCCGAGGCCGGGGTCGACCAGGTGGCGACGCTGCTGCCGTCGGCGCCGCTGGACGAGATCGACGCCTTCCTGGCGCCGTACGAGGCCGCTCTGCGGGACGCGCTCGGCGTACGGGTCGCCGAGAGCTGCGAGTACCCGCTGCATCTGGGGGTGACGGAGGCGGGCCCGGCGTTCCAGGGGACCATCAAGTCGGCTGTCGCGTTCGGGGCGCTGCTCGCGCAGGGCA
>NZ_JBTYMC010000093.1:0-22695 GCF_054880855.1 Streptomyces sp. S6
GCGCCGACGGCCGGCCAGTGCGGCTGCGCGGGGGCGTCCGGCGTGGCGGTGACGGACCGGTCCCCGCCCGCGCCCGCCGGGTTGAACGGATCGGCGTGGGCACCGTCACCGGCCGTGAACTGATAGGTGACACGCAGCCGTTCGGGCATCGGGACCTCGGCGTACCAGCAGTCCGTGGCGGCCCAGCGGGTCAGCGCGACCGGCTCCGACCAGCTCTCGAACACCACGCGCGCCTCGGTGCCGCGCCACAGGAACAGCGTCCGCCAGCCGTTGTCGGCGGGGACCGACCGAGGGGCCGTCACGTCCGCCCAGAACGCGTCGGTGCCGATCTCGCCGTGCAGCCCGTACTCGGTGAAGGCGTGGTCGGCCACGGCGGATGTCTCCTTGTGAGAGGGGAGGGGACAGACTAGGCTCAGTGATAATTAGGCGAGCCTAACCTAACATTCACGTCTCCAGGAGGCCCGGAACATGAGCACCAACCCGTTCGACGATGCCGAAGGCCGCTTCCTGGTCCTGGTGAACGACGAGGGCCAGCACTCGCTGTGGCCGTCCTTCGCGGAGGTCCCCGGCGGCTGGGTGACCGTGTTCGGCGAGGACTCCCGGGACGCCTGCCTGGCGTACGTCGAAGCCAACTGGACGGACCTGCGCCCGCGTTCGCTCGCCGGGTGAGGGCGATTTGGATCACGCCTTAGGTAAGGCTAACCTCGCTCGAATCGTCGTGGCGGCACGGCACACAGCCGTCCGCGCGGCCCGACCGAGGAAGGACCCGCCTCCCCATGGCCACCCCCCACCCGGCCCCGCTCTCGATCTCCCTGGTGCGCCCCGCCCGCCAGGAGGACGCGGCACAACTCGCCGCGCTGTCCCGCCCGTTCGCCCTCTCCGGCGCCCTGCGGGAGCGCCCGGCGGACCTGTACGCCACCCACGCCGCCGAGTTCCTCGTCGTCGAGTCGCTCGCCGGTGAACTCGACGGCTGCGTGGGGCTGAAGACGTACGGCGAGGTGGGCGTGGTCTACGGCTTCTGTGTCGCGCGGCACCGCCAGGGCGCCGGCGTCGGTGGGCGCCTCCTGCGCGCTGCCCTCGACCAGGCCCGACTCCTTGCTCTCACGGCCCTGTTCACGGCGACGGCCGGCAGTGGCGCCCTCTTTCTGCGGCACGGCTTCACTCCGGCCCTCACCGGCACCCCGACCCCGTCCGGCTGGCGGCCGAGGCGGGGTTCACGTGTCCTGGTGCACAACCTGTCCTGAGCGCAGCCTTCGAGGGTCACCGCTCACCCGTCCGCCACCACCGTCGTACCCCCCTCCCCCTCCACCAGACTCCGCACCACCGCATGCGGCACCCGCCCGTCGATCACCTGGGCCCGCCCCACCCCCGCCCGCACCGCCCGCAGACACCCCTCCATCTTCGGCAGCATCCCGCTCCCCAACCCCGGCAGCAGCACCTGGAGTTCACTGACCGTCAGACGCGGCACCACCGCCTCGCGGCGCGGCCAGTCCGCGTACAGGCCCGGCACATCGGTGAGGACGACCAGCCGCGAAGCGCCGAGTGCCGAGGCGAGGGCGGAGGCGGCGAGATCGGCGTTCACGTTGTACACCTCGCCGTCGGCGCCCCGCGCGATCGGCGAGACGACCGGGATGCGCCCCTGGTCGAGGAGCCCCCGCACCAGATCCGGATCGACCTCGACGACATCCCCGACGAGCCCGATGTCGACCGGCCGCCCGTCCACCCACGCGGGCCGCCGCTCGGCGGTCATCGTGTGCGCGTCCTCGCCGGTGAGCCCGACCGCGAAGGGCCCGTGCTCGTTGATCGCCCCGACCAACTCCCGCTGCACCCGCCCGGTGAGGACCATCCGGACGACCTCCATGGTCTCCGGTGTCGTCACCCGCAGCCCGGCCTCGAACCGGGTCGCGAGCCCGAGCCGGTCCAGCATCGCGCTGATCTGCGGCCCGCCGCCGTGCACGACGACCGGCAGCGCCCCGGCCCGCCGCAACGCGACGACGTCCTCGGCGAACGTCCGCCGAAGCCCGTCGTCCACCATGGCGTTGCCGCCGAACTTCACGACGACCACACCGCCCCGCAGCCCCTGCGGCAGGGGTGCGAGGGTTTCCCGGACAGCGGTCACACTCACGGGAGCCACTCCATTCATGGACGGGCCCGGCCGAGCGGGCCGGGCCGGACAGGGACGGTCGTACCACTCGGTGATGACCGGAGCGCGAACGGTGGGGGTGCCCCGTGTGATGTGAGCTCCGAGATCCATATTAGGTTAGCCTAAGCTAATGTCGAAGGTGGTGGCCATCTATTCACGCGCGCAGGCCACCCCCTCCGGCGTACCGTGCCGCCATGGATGATCCGGACGGCTACTTCGGGCAACACGTCGCGGCGACCTACGACGACTCCACGGACGACGAGTTCACCGACGCCGTCATCGAGGCGACCGTCGGCTTCCTCGCCGACCAGGCGGCCCCGCCCTCGAACTCGCCGTGGGAACCGGGCGGATCGCCCTGCCGCTCACGCGCCGAGGCGTCCCCGTGCACGGCATCGACATGTCCCGCGCCATGACCGACCGCCTGCGCGCCAAGCCGGACGGCGACCAAGTCCCCGTCACCATCGGCGACTTCGCCACGACCCGCGTCGAGGGCGACTTCTCGCTCGTCTACCTCCTCTACAACACCGTCATGAACCTCACGACCCAGGACGCCCAGGTCGCCTGCTTCGAGAACGCGGCCCGGCACCTCACCCCGGGCGGCAGGTTCGTCGTCGAGGTGCTGGTCCCAGCACTCCGGCGCCTGCCCGCCGGAGAGAACGTCGTCCTCTACCGCGTGAGCCCCACCCGCTGGTCGTACGACGTGTACGACACCGCGACCCAGGCGACCACCTCGCACCACGTCAGCATCGAGGACGGGCGTGGCGAGCACCTGGCGATTCCCTTCCGCTATGTGTGGCCCGCCGAACTCGACCTCATGGCGCGGATCGCCGGACTGCGGCCGGTGGAGCGGTGGGCGGACTGGAACCGTGAACCCTTCACCGGCGAGAGCAGGCGGCACGTCTCCGTGTGGGAGAGGCCCGTGGACTGAGCGCGGTCCCCTCCTGGGGTTCTCCCAGCGAAAGTGCGCATGGCGGCCGTTCCCTCCGTGCCGTGAACGGCGATGTGGTACCGGCCCGCCGCACCTCGGACGAGTCCGGCGTCGATCCCCGTTACCGCCTGGTCCCTTGACGGCGCATCGGCTCGCTCAGCTCGACAGCCCGGACCGCCGCCGCCAGGGCCTGCGCGTCCCCCACGTCCAGTGCGGTGTCCGTCAGCTTGATGACGTGTTCGTCGCCGTGCTTCAACGCCAGGTCGACGATCTCCTCGGGGGCCAGGCCGGTCGGGGTGTGCGGGACGCCCTGCGCCGGGGAGTACATCGCCGTCACCGCCGCCGACGCCGTCCACGCCGCGTGGAGGCCGGCTGCCCAGAGGGGGCGGGGGAGTGCGGGCAGGGTGCGCAGGACGGCGTTGGGGGCGGTGGCCGCGTGGACCAGCATCGTCTCCTCGCCGTGGCCGTGGGTCGTGTAGCGGTGGGTGGCCGCCCGCACCAGCTCGGTCAGCCGCCGGTACGCTTCGTCGGGGTCCGTGACCGTCGCCGCCCAGACCGGGAGCGCCTCCACACGGGCGAGCAGTGTCGGAAACCCGCCGTCCTGGTGGGCGAGCGGCCGTACGGCGTTCAGCGCGCCCGTCGCGCTGAACGCACCGGTCAGCGGCGTGAGGGCGGGCAGGGTGTGGTGGCGGGCGGCCCAGTAGCCGAGGCCGTGCGCCAGTTCCGTACGGCGCGGCGCGGTCTCCTCCCCGGCCAGCAGGGCCCGTACGGCGTGCCCGACGCGGATCACCGGGTGCGTGGAGCCGCCGTACAGCCCCGGCAGCAGCCGCGGCCACCACTCGGCGAGCACGTCACGCCAGGGCCGCTCGGCCACCGCACGGTCGAAGTGGGCGATCCAGTCGGCCGCCCGGCGCGGATCGCCGAGCGCCGTACGCCAGTTGTCCGCCGTCACCGGGGCGACGGGGGACGGGAACTCCTCCAGCTTGGGCGTGTACAGGTCGAGCCACCGGTGCACGTCCCGCGCCCGGCCCCGCGCGGCGAGCGCCTCCACCGCCATCGGCGCGTGATTCGTGAGCCGCCCGAGCCGCTCCGGCCCCGAGGTGTGCAGCCGCTCCAGCGCCTCGTCGAGAATGCCAGTCGTGTCGTCCATGGGCCCGACGCTAGGCGGCTGCCGTGGACGGCGTAACGGGCGGAAGTCGTAGGCCCGCGCCGGTCGTCCTCGTCCCCGGGACCTACCCCCGCAGCACGATCTGCGTCTGCGTCGTCTGCCCCACCAGCTTCCCCTCGTCGCCCCGCAGTTCCGTCTGGACGACGATCAGGGTCCCGCCGACGTGCAGCGGACGGGCCGTCGCCGTGACCCGACCCGACCGCACCCCGCGCAGAAAGTTCGTCTTCGACTCCACCGTCGAAGTCCCGGCGCCCTCGGGGAGGTTGAGGAAGGCGCAGACGGCCCCCACCGAGTCGGCCAGCGTCATGAGGGCACCGCCGTGCAACGTGCCCCCCACCGTGCACCCCTCGGCCGACCACTCCAGACTCCCCACGACCTCCTCCGGCGCCGCCTCGTGCAGTCGCACCCCGATCCGCCGGGCGAAGGGCATGGCCGCGAGGAGGTCGTCGAGGGGGAGGGGCATGGGTGCCGCCTTTCCTGGCCGGGACAGCGAATGAGCCAGTCTCCCCGCCCGCCGACCGCCCCGGTCAAGATCCCTTCAGGACGTTCCGGGGCCGAGCGCTTCCCGCGTCAGGTCAGGGGCGCTTGTAGGTGTGGCACTTCAGCGGGCTGGCGTGCTGGTTGTCCAGGCAGACCTGGATGCTGCCCGCGCCGCCCCGGACGTTGGCCGGGACGGTGAGGCTGATCGCCTTCGTGCCGTTGCACAGGGTGCTGGTGGTGCGGGTGGCGAGAGCGTGGCCGGAGCCGTCGTACGTGGTGAACCGGGCGCGGCGGCAGTCGGTGCGGGAGACGGCGCGGTAGGTGCCCTTGAAGTCCACCGACCGGTTGTTGAAGGTGAGGTTGCCCCGGACGTAGGTCGCGCCGTAGGGGACGTCGACGCGGACGGGGGCGGCGGCGGCCGGAGTGGTGAGGGCGGTGGCGAGGCCGAGGGTGGCCAGGGCGATGACGGAGTGGCGCAGTAGAGCCACGACGGAACCCCTTGTCGTCGAAAGGTGTGTACCAACAGCTCCACCCTGTCGGCCCGTCCGGCCCCACGGCGACCGTTAACCCTGGTAATGCCCCTGAATCGGTAGGAGTCGCATGCCAGTTCCCGCCCTCCGCCCGGCGGTCCGCCGGGGTCGGCCGGCCGTGACCGGTTCCCGTTGTCAGACCCGCACCCTAGTATCGGACGCATGTTCGAATACGCCGAGCCCGGAGTCCACACCACCCTCCCTCGCCACCTTGTCGAGGGCCTGCCCGACGACCCCGTCGGGATCTGCGCCGTCGCCCACGGGCTGGTGATCCAGCCGCACGACGCGTCCGCCGCCGGCATCCCCGAGGAGCGGCTCGCGGAGAAGGACGTCCGCCGCGCCGACGAACTGGTCTCGGTTCTCACTGCCCTCGACCCCACCCCCCTCCACCTCCCCCGCACCCCC
Organism: Streptomyces sp. S6; assembly: GCF_054880855.1. Lineage (NCBI taxonomy): Bacteria > Bacillati > Actinomycetota > Actinomycetes > Kitasatosporales > Streptomycetaceae > Streptomyces > Streptomyces sp. S6. Next base: position 5,655 of record NZ_JBTYMC010000093.1, read on the forward strand.
GCCGCCCGGGTCGTCGGCACCTGCCGGCACTTTGCCGTCCTCGCCTGCGCGTTCCTGCGCGCCCGGGGCATCCCCTCGCGGGTGAGATGCGGGTTCGGGACGTACTTCCGGGCGGGGTACGGCCTCGACCACTGGATCACCGAGTACCACGACGGCGACCGCTGGATCCGGGTCGACACCGAGCACCTCGACAAGGAGTACGTCGAGCACCCTGAGGACCTCGCCACCGGTGAGTTCCTGACGGGCGGTGAGGCGTGGGCTCTGCACCGGCAGGGCCGGATCGATCCGATGAAGTACGGCGTCGCCGGCACCGACTCCGCCTGGGGCCCCGCCGAGATCAGCGGGAACGCCGTGCGTGACCTCGCCGCGCTGTGCAAGCGGGAGATGCTGCCGTGGGACGAGTGGGGCCGGATGACCGAGGCGTACGAAGGGCGGACGGGGGAGGAGTACGACCGGTTGATGGACGAGGTCGCGCGGGTGTGCGCGCAGGGTGGGCCGGCGGAGTTCGCGGCGCTGTCCGAGAGGGAGGAACTGGCCGTGCGCTGACGGCCGCGCAGGTCACCGCCGGGTGCGTCCCGGCGTGCCGTCGATCGCCCGAACCCCCTCCCGGGCAGCGGGAGTTGTCCCGGCGGCCTAGTTGGGGCAGCCGCTCGCGTTGTGGCGGCACAGGGAGCCGATCGTGTAGGTGCCGGCGAGGTTGCCCTGGCCGCCCGAGAGGGTGCTGCCGATGCGGTCCCGGTAGGAGAAGGCCCGGTAGTAGTGGTACCGGTAGTTCGTGCGGTTGTAGACGGACTTGGTGACGGTGCCGTTGTTCATCCAGGAACACTCCTCACGCGCCCGGGGGTTGAGCGCGCTGCTCCACTGGCACCGTGAGCCCGTGCCGTTCTCGCCGGACCAGAAGCAGATCCAGTCCCTCGGACAGTCGGAGTACGCCCTGAGGCCGACCTCGCCGGTCGACGTGTCGAAGCCCATGGCCTGACCCGCCGCGACGGACGCCGGAGCGGACTCCTGGGCCTGGGCGGCGGTCGGGGTGACCGCGAGAGCGGCACCCATGAGGAAGGTCGCCGCGAGAGTGGTGAGGGTCGAACGCAGTGCCACGGTGGATCCCTTCGGGTAAGAGGCGGGGACACGCGTACCGCATGAGGGTGGTCGTCCGTCGCCCGCATTGAACACGAGGGTCCCGTGCGGCCACCATGAAGGGCCAGTGAATGTGACGAGGGCTGAAAAGCCCAGGCCACAAGGGAGAACGGAATGCTCCGTATCCACTTCACCGACACCGACCTGGCCCGCACCCGGATCGCCGCCGCCCCCGATCCGCTGTGGGAGATCTGCATGAGCCTGCACCGGCTCCAGACCCGCAAGGGACGCTGGGCGCACGCCGAATGGTTCCGCACGACCCGCACCCGCCTGCACGCGACGGGCTTCGCACGCACCGTCGGCACGTTCCTCTTACCCCTCGTGCCGCGCGCCGCCTACTTCCCCGACTTCCTCACCCCCGCCGAGGCGACTGACGGCCTCGACGCGGGACTCGAAGCGATCCTGGACACCTCCCCGCACCGGGTGCTGCACGAAATACGCCTCCTCGACCGCACGCACGGCGCCCCCGCCTGGGCGCACCGGCTCACCGAACCCGGCCCGCGCCAAGAGCTGGCCACCGCACTGCGCGCCTACCACGACCTCGTCATCGCGCCCTACGCCGAGCCGATACAGGCCCTCGTCGACGCCGAACGGGCCGCGCACGCCCGCGCCGTCCTCAGCGCCGGAGCCGAAGGAGTGCTGCGCAACCTCGGGCCCGCGCTGTGCTGGCGCAGGCCGGTCCTGTCCACGCCCTACCCCGAGGACCGCGACCTGCGCCTCGGCGGCCGGGGACTGCTCCTCATCCCGTCCCACTTCTGCTGGGGCACCCCGGTGACCTTCCGCAGCGCCACCCTCGACCCCGTCCTCCTCTACCCCCTCAACCACGAGGCCCACGCCCGTGCTCTCCCCGACGACCTCCGCTCCGGCGCCCCCCTCACCAGCCTCCTCGGCCGCACCCGCGCCCGCGTCCTGCGTGCCGCCGCCACGGGCGCCACCACCGGCGAACTCGCCCGCGCGACAGGCGTGTCCGCGTCCTCCGCCAGCCAGCACGCCACCGCTCTGCGCCGCGCGGGCCTCCTCACCACCCGGCGCCACGCCACCTTTGTCCTGCACACCCTCACCCCACTCGGCGCGGCCCTCCTGAGCGCCAACAACCCTCCGCCCCCGCCCCGCTGACAGCCCGTCGAAGTCGTACGGAAAATCGCAAACCGCACACGCATCCAACTCCGCTCCTCACGCGTCTTCAAAGCGGAAACCCGCTGAAATTGGAGGAGCTCGATGCGGAGACGGTTGGTCGTGTCGGTGGTCACGGCAGCACTGTGCGGGACGACGCTGGCGGGGACGGCGTCGTCAGCGTCGGCGGCGCAGAAGGCGGCGGCGGTGGACTGCCGCAAGGTGAAGTGCGTGGCGCTGACGTTCGACGACGGGCCGGTCGCGGACACGAAGAGGCTGCTGAACACGTTGAGCGACCGGGGGGTGAAGGCGACGTTCTATCTGGTGGGGCAGAACGTGCAGCGCAACCCCTCGATCGCGAAGGCGATAGCGAAAGGGGGACACCAGATAGGCAACCACAGCTGGGACCACGCCGATCTGACGAAACTGAGCACCGCGAAGATCAACGCGGAGTTCTCGCGGACGGACACGGCGATCAAGAACGCGACGGGGCTGAAGCCCAGCACGGTACGGGCACCGTACGGGGCGAACAACGCGGCCGTGCGCAAGGCGGCGGCCCGCCCGCTGGTCCACTGGAGCATCGACACCCTGGACTGGAAGTACCTGAACACGGCCCGCCTGATCAAGACGGTCACCACGCAGACCAGGCCCGGGGACATCGTGCTGATGCACGACATCCACAAGACGACGGTGAGCGCGGTCTCCGCCATCATCACCGGACTCAAGTCACGCGGCTTCCACATCGTGACGGTCGACCAGCTCTTCGCCCCGGCGAAACTCCCCGCGGGCAAGGTGACCTATGACAACCGCAAGGCGTACCGGCCCTGAACACCCGCGCCCTGAACACCCGCGCCCTGGTGGGGAGTCACCAGGGCGCCTCCGGCACCGCGTCACCCTGCGACAGCAACTCCATGACGGCCGTGCCCCGTTCGGTACGGCTGATCCACACGTTCCGCCCCTGCCGGTGCCGCTCCAGGAGCCCGGCGTCGGCGAGCTGACGGCAGTGGTGGGTGGCGTTGGCCGGACTACAGTCGAGCAGGGCGGCCAGCTCACCCATGGTCAGCGGCTGGGCGGCCCCCCGCAGGACCGCCGCCCGCAGCGGGCCGACCACCAGCGACAGCGGGTCCTCGGCGGGGCCGGGCGCGGTCACGGACGTCTCCCACAGGCGGCCCACCCCGGGCAGCGGGTACCCGATCCACACCAGGTCCGGCCGGTCCAGGGCGAACATGGAGGCGCCGGGGCCCGACACGATGGGCACGAGCAGCAGCCGCCGCCCGTCGAGCGCGTACCTCTCCGCCTGCGGATCAGGCAGCCGCAGACTCTCGCCGACCAGCTGGAACCGCCCGCTCAGATCATGGAGCACCGCCTCCCCGCAGCCCTGGAGGACGGCCGCCCCGACGCGTTCCGCCTCCCGGCGCAGATAGGGTTCGGCGGTCCGCCACACCGGACGGAACTGCCGCCACACCCGCTGGAGGACGTCGGCGTACCCGTGCAGCCACTGACCGGGACGGTCCACGACCGGACGCCACTGCGGAGGCACCGTTCCCCCGAACTCCGTCTCCAGCTCGTCGAGGAGGGTCTGCGGCGGCAGATCCCTCAACTGCGCGAACTGGGACGCGGCGTCGCCGTCCGGCAGACATCCCGTCGGCGTCACACAGTCCGGGATGATCGAATACCCGGGCGCGAACAGCGGCGTCAGCACCGCCGCCCCGCTCGGCGGCACCGCCGAGCGGACCAACTGCCGCCACCGGCGCGGCACTCCATGGCTGCGCGCGCCGAACACATCGGCCACCAGTGACAGCAGCGTGGCGCTCTGATGGGCCGCGAGAGAGATCCGGACGTCGTGGAGGGGGCCGAGATACAACTCGGTGTGACTTCGCATGATCGTTCCTCAGGTGCACGCCTACAAGGGCGGCGCCCAAAGCCGCGCCGCTCCGGACCATGATCCTAGGAGCGGACCGCGTCGCACAGGCACCACCACGTGCACAGGGACTCACCATTTCACGCACAACACCGCAGTACAGTGACGCTGTGAGCGGCTGATTCGGGGGCATCGGCATGACGGACGACATAGGCACACGACTGAACGAGGCGAAGTCGTTCGAGACCGCCGCCTCCTCTCTCTTCGCACCGCTCAGGGTGACCGACCCCGCCCCCCTGTTCCACGCGACGGTCCGCCACGCCGCCCTCGGCCCCCTGGTCGTCGCCCGCATCCGCGCCACCGCCGCGACGGTCGTCCGCGACGACCGCACCATCACCTCCACCGACCGCGAGTGGATGCACGTCACCCTCCTGCACGGCGGCCGGCTCGGCGCCGCCCAGGACGACCGCACGGCCGCCCTCACCCCCGGCGACCTCTTCGCCTGCGACAACACCCGCCCCTACCGGCTCATCGGCGCAGGCCCCACCGACATGACCGTCCTGTGCGTCCCCCGTACCAGCCTCGGCCACCACCTGACCTCCGTCACCCGGCGCACCGCGCTCGCCGTCTGCGCCCGCTCCGGCATCGGCGGACTCCTCAGCCACGCCCTCACCACCGACCCCGGCGAGGGACCGGCCCGCGAGCACCTCGCCGACGCCCTCACCTCCCTCCTCCTCGCCACGTTCGCCGACACTACGCCCGAACGCGTCCCCGTCGCCACCGACCTCGCCGACCGCATCCGCGTCTACACCCTGGCGCACCTCGGCGACCCCCGCCTCAGCGCGGAACGCGTCGCCCGCCGCCACCACCTCTCCGTCCGCTACCTCCACACCCTCTTCCGCGGCGCCGACCTCACCTTCACCGCCTGGATCCGGCACGAACGCCTGCTGCGCATCCGCCGCGACCTCCTCGACCCCGCCCTCACCGACCGCTCCACGGCCGCCATCGCCGCCCGCTGGGGTGTCCTCGACACACGGCACCTCGGCCGCGCCCTCAAGCGCGAGTTCGGCGAGACCGTCAGCGACCTGCGCCGCACACCGTCAGCGGAACCACGTAACCCCTGACCTGAGGGTCCCCGCGTGTTTCGGACCCGGCTAGTCTCGCCGCATGCCTCTCACTCCCGACGACGTGGCCGGGTACCTGGACAACGGCCTGGACGCCGATCTGGCCCGCTGGTTCCCCGGCCTGCCGACGGCCTCGATCCCCGCGGACACCCGCCCGGTCGAGCCGTTCCTCGCCCGCCTCCCGGCCGCCGCCGCGCACACGCTGGCCGCCTTCGACCGCCGGGTGCGGGCCGGGACCATGCCGGAGTTCCTCGACATCCACGACTGGTCGTACGCCTTCGAGTTCGCGAAGAACGACTGCGGGATCCTCGACTCCGACTACGAGACCGAACTGACCGACGACGACGTCTGGTCCGTCGGTGCCGACGGCGGCGGCAACTACTACGTCGTCCTCACCAACGGCAAGGTCGCCGTCTGGTTCCACGAGGAGGAGGTCATCGAGGAGGGCACCCAGTTCGACAACCTCGACGTCTACGTGTGGTCCGTCCTCCGCTACCACGCCGTCCGCAGGGGCGTCATCCGACTCGCGGACGTCGAGGCCGACTTCCGGTCCCTCGCCCAGCCCGGGATGCTCGCCGAGGGCGTCGGCCTTCTGCACCGTCTGACCTGAGCGGCTCAGGTCCCGGACGCGCGGACCGCCGCCCGGTGGGCGTCCGCGAGGGGGCAGGTGTCGACGTGGCGCAGCAAGTGGCTCGTCAGGTCGGCCAGTTGGGTCACCTGGTCGGGGGAGAGGGCGTTGAAGACGAGGACGCGGACCGTGTCGACGTGGCCGGGCGCCGCCTTCTCGACGGTGGCGCGGCCGGTCTCGGTGAGGCGGAAACTGACCCCGCGCCGGTCGGTGGCGCACTCCTCGCGCTCGACCAGGCCCCGCCGCTGCATCCGGGCCAGCTGGTGGGAGGTCCGGCTCTGCTCCCAGGCCAGCGCCACCCCGAGGTCGCGGGCGCGCAGACCGCCGGGCGCGTCCCGCAGCAGGCTGAGCACCTCGTAGTCGGAGACGGAGACGCCGTGCTCGTCCTGGAGCTGCCGGCCCAGGTCGGTCTGGAGCCGGGAGCCGAGCTGCATCAGCCCTCGCCAGGCGAGAAGTTCCTCGGGGGTCAGCCACTGCGTCATGGCCGTCACCCTAACGGAGTCGATGACAGGTCATGTATCTTGCACGTTGCACGAGATCCCCCGTTCACGCAGTCAGGACGCCCGTATGACGACCCTCCGCTGCGCCGTACTCGACGACTACCAGGGCGTCGCCCTGACCTCCGCCGACTGGAGCCCGCTCGCCGGCCGGGCCGAGGTGCGCACCCTGCGCGAGCACATCCCCGACCGTGACCGCCTGGTGGAGGAACTCGCCGACTGCGAGATCGTCGTCGCCATGCGCGAGCGGACCCCCTTCGACGCCGAACTCCTCGGCCGGCTCCCGAAGTTGCGCCTCCTCGTGACGACGGGCATGCGCAACGCCGCCATCGATCTGGACGCGGCCGCCGCCCAGGGCGTCACCGTCTGCGGCACGGCAAGCCACGCGACCCCGCCCGCCGAACTCACCTGGGCACTCATCCTGGGCCTGGCCCGGCACCTCACCGCCGAGAGCCGCGCCTTCCGGGAGAACGGCCCCTGGCAGTCGACCGTCGGCCTCGACCTCGCCGGCCGCACCCTGGGCCTCCTCGGACTCGGGCGCCTCGGCACCCAGGTCGCCCGCGTCGCCACCGCCTTCGACATGGACGTCCTGGCGTGGAGCCGGCACCTCACAGCCCAGCGGGCGGCGGACGCGGGAGTGCGACTGGCGTCGAGCAAGGAGGAGTTGCTGGCCGCCAGTGACGTCGTCTCCATCCACCTCGTCCTCTCCGACCGCACCCGCGGCCTCCTCGGCGAACCCGAACTCCGCGCCATGCGCCCCCACGCCCACCTGGTGAACACCTCCCGCGCCGCGATCGTCGACCGGGACGCCCTCCTGCGCGCCCTGCGCGAGGGCTGGATCGCCGGCGTCGCCCTCGACGTCTTCGAAACCGAACCCCTCCCCGCCGACGACCCCCTCCGCACCCTCCCCAACGTCCTCGCCACCCCCCACCTCGGCTACGTCACCGAGCGGAACTACCGCACCTTCCACGGCGAGACCGTCGAGAACATCACCGCGTTTCTGGCGGGGGAGCCGGTGAGGGTGCTGACGAAGAGCTGAGCCCCGCGGCGGGCACCGTGACAGCCGGTCGGTGCCGGAGCCGGCGCTCTCCGCGGTGACGTCTGCCCCGGGAGGGGGCATACCGGCCGCCGTTCGGCCGAGTGGGGAGTCCGGGGAGACGGGAGCGCGGGTTTGCTGAGGACATGAGGACGTACTGGAAGTTGCGCGCGGTGACGGCTGCGGCCGTGCTGGCCGGGACGATGCTGACGGGAACGGCGGCGCGGGCGCAGGGAGAGCCGGCGTGCACGGCCGGGACGGGGCCGTACCAGCGGCCGATGGAGCGGTACCTGAAGCTGCCGGAGGACGGACGGCAGTCCGTGGCCGACTGCCGGGCCGTCAAGGAGTTCCAGACGGCCAACGGCCTCTCCCCGGCGAACGGATACGCGAACTACCCGACGTACCGCCTGATGCTCGTCGCCGTGGCCGCCCGCGACCCCGACCCCGCCCACCGCTGCCCGGTCAGCTCCTACCGCGTCGCCTGCGTCGACCTGGCCCGCCAGTTGATGTGGGTGCAGCAGGGCAGGCGGATCCTGTACCGGCCCGTCCCCATCCGCTCCGGCCGCGACGGGCACGAGACCCGCACCGGCACCCACCGCGTCTACCTCCGCCACAAGGACCACTACTCGTCCCTCTACAACCGCTCCCCGATGCCCTACTCCCAGTTCTTCGACGGCGGCCAGGCCTTCCACGGCTCCCACGGCAACCTCTTCAAGGGCGGCTCCCACGGCTGCGTCAACCTCCGCGTGAGCGACGCCCGGAAGCTGTGGGGGGTGCTGAGGAAGGGGGACCGGGTGGTCGTCTGGGGGGTGCGGCCGGGGGTTGTGCGGGAGGCGGGGCCGGGCGCCTAGGTGTGCCGTCTCATGAGGTTGGTTCCGCCGGCTGAGTTCGTTGCGCGGACTGCTCGGGCTTGCAGTGGCGCACGATCGATGCGATCACGTCGTCCAGTCCTTGCCCGGCTGCCGCGGGGGGCAGTACGCCGCTCGCGGTGAGGCTGATGTATCCGTGCAGCGGCGCGAAGACTGTCAGCGTGACCCGTTCCAGTGGTCCCTCGCGCACCTCGCCTCGGCGCTGGCCCTCGTCGACCAGCTCAAGGAATTGCCCGGACCACCGCTGGGCGGCCTCGCCCAGCTCCGTGGATGCCTCCGGGCTGTGCTTGGCCGAGAACATCAGGTCCAGCAGCGCGGCATTGCCGGTGGCGAAGGCGACATACGTGTGGGCCACGGCGTCCAACTGCGCGGCGAAGGTGCTGTCCGCACCTTCCCGGGCGGTCTCGATGGCGTGGACGAGCCGCTCGAAGCCGCCAAGCGCCAGGGCGTCCAGCAGGGCCTGCTTGGTCTTGAAGTGGCGACTGGGTGCGCCGGGACTCACTCCGAGGTCACGGGCCAGCTCCCGCAGGGACAGCGCTCCGGATCCCCTCTCGTGCACCGTCTGCTCGGCCCGGTCGAGCAGTGCGGCCGCGAGATCTCCGTGGTGGTAAGGGCGCTTCTTCATGCCCTCAGCCTAGTCCGTACACTGCCCACATTGTAGACGTTGCATACATTGTGATCGTCGCATACATTGAAAGTGGAACACCACCCGACCGCTGGAGCACCCCCATGCCACGCAAACCCATCGACTTCCCCATTGCCGATCTCTCCGGGAAACGCGCCGTCGTCACCGGAGCCAGCGACGGCATCGGTCTCGGGATCGTCACCGCGCTCGCTGCGGCCGGGGCCGAGGTGCTCCTGCCCGTGCGCAACCAGCGCAAGGGGGAGGCCGCGATCGCCAGGATCAGGGAGACGGCCCCCGAAGCAAACGTGTCGCTCCACGCCCTCGACCTGTCCTCACTCGACTCCGTCGCGGCCCTCGGCGAGACCTTGCGCGCTGACGGACACCCGATTCACCTCCTCATCAACAACGCCGGCGTGATGACCCCGCCCGACCGGCGGACGACCGCCGACGGGTTCGAGCTTCAGTTCGGCACCAACCACCTCGGCCACTTCGCCCTGGTGGCACACCTGCTGCCGCTGCTGCGCGCCGGCCGGGCACGCGTGACCTCGCAGATCAGCGTCGCGGCGAACAGCAACTCCATCAACTGGGACGACCTGAACTGGGAACGCGCCTACAAGGCCAATCACGCCTACAGCCAGTCGAAGATCGCATTCGGGCTCTTCGGCCTCGAACTCGACCGGCGCAGCCAGGCGCACGGCTGGGGCGTCACGAGCAACCTCTCCCACCCCGGGGTTGCGCCGACCAGCCTGCTCGCCGCACGCCCCGAAATCGGCCGCGACAAGGACACCATCGGCGTGAAGCTCATCCGCACCCTCTCTGCCCGCGGCATCCTGCTCGGGACCGTCGAGTCCGCGAAGCTCCCCGCCCTCTATGCCGCGACGGCTGCCGACGCCCAGGGCGCCCGCTTGTATGGGCCGAGCGGCCCGGGACATCTCGGCGGCCCGCCGGCCGAGCAGAAGCTCTACCCCCGCCTCCGCAGCACCGATGACGCACAGCGCATCTGGGCAGCCTCTGAAGAGCTGACGAAGATCTCGTTTGCCACCGACTGAGAAGTCGTACAGGCCTGCGCAGACGGAAGAAGGGGCCCGTCAGCGCCCGTGTGCATGCTGAAACCGACGGGCACCCAGAGCCGGCACAGCTTTGGATCGAAGTGGCAGCACAGTCCAACGCCCCGCTGACGCCGGAAGGACGTCGCCGGCTCTGCGAGCGGGTGGACGCCGGACGTCCGATCGCGCATGTCGCGGCCGAGACCGTGATGTCACGCCGCTGCCAGGGCAAGTGGTGCACCCGCTGGACGGCGCACGGCGAGAACGGACTGCCCGGCCACTCATCCCGTCCTCACGCGAGCCCGGCCCGTACCGGCGAGCCGCTCGCCGGCCTGGTCGAGACACTGCGGCGACAGACCGAGCACGGGCCCACCCGTCTCGCCGCCGATCCTCGGCGCCTGCACGGCATCACGGTCGCACCGGCCACCGTGCACCGCATCCTCGTCCGGCGAGGGCTTGATCGGCTCCGCGACCTGGCCCCACCGAGCGGCGGGCAACTGTGCGAGGCCATCCGCTGCGGGCACGAACGCGTCGGCGACCTGGTCCACGTCGACGTGAAGAAGCTCGGACGCATCCCGACGGGCGGCGGCCGGCGAATGCACGGCGCCGCCCGCGCCTCCGAACGCCCGGCAAGGGCACGGGCCACGTCGGACACACGTACCTGCACTCCGCTCTCGACGACCACTCCCGCCTGGCGTACACCGAGGCCCTGGAGGACGAGAAGGCCGTCACCGCAGTCGCGTTCTGGCACCGCGCCGTCGCCTTCTTCGCCGCCCACGGCTTCACCCCGATCCGCCGCTGCCGCACCGGCAAAGGCTCGTGCCACCGGTCCACCACCTGGGCCGACGCACTTGCCGCGACCAGCACAAAGCACAAGCGGACCAAGCCCAACACCCCGCGCGCGAACGGGAAAGTGGAACGCTCACCCGCGAGTGGGCCCACATCCGCGACTGCACGTCCGAGCACGAACGACGCGTCGCCCTCGTGGACGTCGTGAACTGCTACAACCATGACCAACCGTTCGAACCGCTCGTCGACATCCCGCAGCAGCTCAGCTTCGAGGACTTCGTGCAACCAACCTCCCGAGACACCACACCTAGGCCGTCCTCCGGATCAACAGCACATGGTCGACGACCTCGGCGGTCTGCCCGCCGGGGCCCGTCGCGACGCGGTGCGGGGAGTCGGCGCGCTCGGTCGTCCAGACCGCCGGGTCCAGGGCGAGCCCGGCGGCGATCTCATCAGGGCCGGGGTAGCGGATGTCGGGGTCCTGGTTCCAGGACCACGGCGCCGTCGAGCCGTGGTCGACGACCAGCAGCCGCCCGCCCGGCCGCAGCGACCCGGCCGCCTTCCGCAGGGCGGTCACCCGGTCCAGCGCGCTGGGCGTCTGGAGGTAGTGAGCGGTGACCAGGTCGAACTCGCCCTCGGGGAACGACTCGTCGAGATGGTGGCGTTCGGCGTGCACGCGTCCGGAGAGGTCACGTGAGCGGGCCAGGGCGGTGAGCCGTTCGATCGCGACGGCCGAGATGTCGACGGCGGTGACCCGCCACCCCCGCCCCGCGAGCCACAGGGCGTCACCGCCGTCCCCGCACCCGAGGTCCAGCGCGTCACCCGGCGGCAGGTCCGCCACCGTCTCGGTCAGGCGGGCGTTCGGCCGGGGATCGTCCGCCGGGAGACGGCCCGCGTAGACGCCGTCCCAGAAGGCGAACGCGTCGGTGGTGTCCATACCGGTGTCCATCGGAACTCCTCGCGTCGGTGGACACCCAGTCTCACCAGGGCCTGCCCCGACCGGCACGAGAAGTTGCGGGAACGGCAAAACCGGCCCCGCCGCGAAGGCGAGGCCGGTTCTCAGAGGCCGGTTCTCAGGCGAACCTACGCGGACGCGCCCCGCGTCCGGCGCCGCAGCGCGAACACCGTCGCCACCGCGCCCGCCGCGAGCACCCCGCCGCCGAGGGCGACCGGCAGCACGGGGGACGTGGAGGCGGACGTCTCGTCGGCGACGTTCTGCGCCTTGAGGTCGGCGACGTACTGCGGGGAGACCGCCGTACGCGCGAAGTGGTGCGGGATCGGCTTGACCGACTTCACGGAACCGTCGGCGTTCAGCAGGACCTGCTTGTCGTTCGGGTGCCGGAAGTCGAACAGGCCGGAGAGGCTGTTCGCACGCCGGTCGAAGGACGCGTCACCGATGCGCCCGGTGTGCCAGTTGTCCTCGATGAACTTGGTGATCGACGCCTGCTCGGTCGCCGTGTGGTCGATCGAGTTCACCTTGCTGAACGGCGAGACGACCAGCAGCGGCTGCCGGGTGCCGGGGCCGCAGCGGTCCGCGTACCCGTGCGCGGCCTTCGGACCCGCCTGGCAGAACGGGGAGTCGACGCTCTTGCCGTTGGAGCCGACGGTCGTGTCCTTCGAGCCGTTCAGCACCTTCGACGTGACGTGGTCGTACCAGCCGTCGGAGTCGTCGTACGCGACGACCACCGCGGTCGACTTCCACTCCGGGGACTGCTGGAGCGCGTTGATCTCCTTGACGAGGAAGTGCTGCTCGTCGACCGGGTCCGAGTAGGCGGCGTGGCCGTCCTGGTACTCGGCGGCCTTGAGGAAGCTCACCGCGGGCAGCTTGCCCGCCTTGAGGGCCGCGTCGAAGTCGGTGAGGTCGTAGTTGTGGTTCGCACGCCCGGCGTGCCCGATCTCGGCGATGCTCTTCGGCGCGAGGTGGTGCGGGTTGGACGTCGACCTGTAGTACTGGAACGGCGAGTGGTGCGGCGAGTAGTCCTCGACGGCCGCGCCGCCGACGTTCGTGTGCGTGGCGCCCGCGCACTTCGCGAGGTCACCGCTCTTGCCGCTCCACGCGGTGGACGGCCGGAACCCGCCCTGGAACCAACCCCAGCTCACCTTCTTGGAGTTGAGCAGGTCACCGATGTTCTTGCCCTGCATCACGGCGAGCGAGTTGCCGCTCGTGTGGTCCTTGTCCGAGCAGTCGTCGAACGCCGGGTCGGGGTCGTTGACGAGCGTGCCGACACCCTTCGCGTCCGGGGAGACGACGGCGTACGGGTCCGGCTTCGCGGTCCGCTTGCCGGTGACCGGGTCGACGGAGACCACGCCGTGGGTCTGGCCGGAGATCAGGTTCAGCGCGCCGGGCGTGGACGGGCCGTAGACCGAGCTGAAGGAGTGGTCGCCGAGCGCGTAGTGCTGGGCGTAGTTCCACAGCGCGGTGACGGTGTTGCCGTCGTAGTAGTCCATGACGAGACCGGGCTCACCGAACAGGCCGGTGCACTTGTCGACCTCGGTGTTCTCGACGTACTTGTCGGCCTTGCCGCCGTTCGCGGCGTACTGCTCCGGGCCGTAGGAGTGGTTCTGGTCGCAGGTCATCGCCTGCGACGACGCGAGCCGCTTGGGCGCGTACAGGTTCGGGTTCTTCTTCAGCAGGCCCGAGTTCGACAGGTTGTCGGCCTTCGGGGTGCGCGCGGCGGCCTTGAACGTCGTGCCGTCGGTGTTCGCGGCCTGCGGGTAGGTGCCGAAGTAGTGGTCGAACGACACGTTCTCGTCGTAGATCACCACCAGGTGCTTGATCGGCGTGGCGGTGTGCGCGGTGGCCGCCGAGGCGGGGACCGTGCCGCCCGCCGCCGCGAGGGCGGCGGCGCCGAGCAGGGCGCTGACGCGTGCGATGCGCCGGGCGCCGGAGGGAGTTGCTGTGCCGGTCATGCGTGTCTCGACTTCCGGGAGAACAAAGAGAACAAAGGTGTGCCGCTTATGGATGTTGGGCAATCCGGGCGGCGTTGCGGGGGAGAGGTGGTGACCGGCGGACGAACGGCAGGTCAGGACACTCCCATGCGAACTTGAACTTTTCTTGACGTCGCTGGATAAGAAGAGATCAGGTGAGAAGCGTGCGGCCCAGCCAGTCGTCCGCGTCCCGCACCCCCGGCAGCGCGAAGAAGTACCCGCCGCCGAACGGGCTGACGTAGTCCACCAGCGGCTCCCCCGCCAGCCGCTTCTGCACCGCCTCGAACTGCCGCGCCAGATCCTGCTGGTAGCACGTGAACAGCAGCCCCATGTCCAGGTTGCCGTTGCTGTCCGTGCCCCGGTCGTAGTTGTAGCCCCGCCGCAGGATGCGCTGCCCGTCGCTCGCGGACGTCCGCGGGTTCGCCAGGCGTATGTGACTGTCCAGCGGGATGACCGAACCCTTCGGGTCCTGCGGGTAGTTGGGGACGTCCGTCTCGTGCCGCCCGTCGAGCGGAGCGCCGGTGTCCCGGGCCCGCCCGAACATCCGCTCCTGCTCGGTGATCGACACCCGGTCCCAGAACTCGACGAGCATCCGGATCAGCCGGACGACCTGATAACTCCCGCCGACCGCCCACCCCGGCTCCCCGTCACCCGCGCCGACCCACACCAGCCGGTCCATCTCCCGCGCGCTCGCGGTGTCGGGGTTCGCGATGCCGTCCTTGAACCCCAGGTGGTTGCGGGGCGTGCCCGAGGGGCGGGGCGGGCTGATGAACCCGTCCATCCGCCACCGCACCTGCATGCCGCCGCGCGTGTGCCGGGCGACGTCCCGCAGGGCGTGCAGGACGGTGTCCGCGCTGCCCGCCGTGAACTGGACACTGAGGTCGCCGTGGCACCAGTCCGGGTTCAGGTCGTCGTCCGGGAACGCGGGCATCTCGGTCAGCCGGCGCGGCCTGCGCGCGGCCAGCCCGTACCGGCCGTCGAACAGGGACGACCCGACGCCGACGGTGACGGTCAGGCCGTCCGCCGAGACGACCGGGCCGAGCGTGCCCGAGTCGACGGGCGGGCCGGTGATGCCGACCTCGTCCGGGCTGCCGCCCGCCGTCAGGAACCGGGCCCTGGCGGTCAACGTCCGGAGCAGGTCGGTGAGTTCGGCGCGGTTGCCGGCGGTCGCGTCGAACGACACGAACGCCGTCGCCTTCTGTGCCGGCTCGATGATCCCGGCCTGATGGGGGCCGTGGAAGGAGGCCGCCGGTGCCGCGAGGGCGGTGCCCTTGCCGACGGCCACCAGTCCCGCGCCGGCCACCGCCGCCGCTCCCGCACCCGCTCGCGCGAGGAAACTCCGCCGTCCGACGCCGTTCACGCTGTCCTCCGTACGTCCGTCAGGGCGGCCACGTCCGCGAGCCGTTCGACCAGGCCGCCGACGTCCGCGTCGACCTTCTCCCGCTGGGCGCGGGTGAGTTGGGCGAGCGGCTTCGAGTCGACGCCGTCCAAGGTGTGCCGGGCGCGGTCCATCCACGCGTCGAGGCCGGCGAGGCCCGCGTCCCGGGTCTTCAGCAGGGGGCGCAGGAAGTCCAGCAGGGTGCGGGTGCCGTCGAGGTTCGCGCGGGCGGTCGCGAGGTTCGTTCCGCTGCCCTGGTCGGTGCGGCCGGTCAGCTCGAACTGCACGGAGTTCTCCATGATCTCGTGCGCCCGCAGGCCCACGTCCCCCGGGTCGATCCGCTGATCCGGCCAACTCTTCTCCAGCGCGTGGACGGCCCCGGAGAGCGCGTCGGCCGGAGCGCGTAGTGTGCTCGCCGGCTCGCCGTGCCACAGGCCCCGCTCGATCCGGTGGAACCCCGCAGAGTCCCCGTTGATCTGTGCGTCCGCGTCCCCGAACGTGCCGTACGCGGCGCCCATCCGCTCGTACACGAGATGCGCGGGCAGCCACGCGGCGCGGGCGGCGGCGAGGTCGCCCCGGTCCACGGCCTGCGTCAACACGTCTGTCTTCTGGGCGAGTTCGACGGTGCGAGCCTGGATCCACCGCTGGTACGCGAGCGTCACCGGAATCAGGTCCTGCTGCGTCACCGGCACGGCCGCCGGGCCGCTCCTGACATGGCTCCCCGTGATCCGCACGGTCGGCCCGGTCACCGCGTCCGCGTCGTCCGGCAGGCACCGGAACGCGTACGCCCCGTCCCCGAGCGTCACCCGCAGCGCCCGCTCGGTCCCCGGTCCCAGACCCTCGACCTCGCCGTACACCGCGCCGGTCCGGGCGTCCGTGAGGTACACCTCGGCGGCGGCGTCGGACGTGTTGTCCAGGTCGAACACCTGCCGTCCGCCCTCGGGCTTCGTCCAGCCCTTCCCGCAGTCGGCGGAGGAGACCCGGACGGTGGTGTGCCGCAGCCCGTCACCGGTGCCCGGCGACTGGGTCCGGGTCCCGCAGCCCGCCACGGCGACGAGCGCACCCGCCACGAGCAGGGTCTTTCTGAGCACGCCGGGCCTCCAGGGGGATGTGCGGAATGTCGGACGAGGGCGGCGCGGACGATCGTAAGCACCCGCTATGCCCCGATCCGGCATCCTGACCTGAACCTGACCGAACGCTGGCACACAATTCGCCCCGGGTTCACCTGCCCGTACGCCGACGGGTTCCGGGTGACGAGTGCCGGATCTGTCCGGTACGGGGTCCGTGCAGCCCTCCCGCACCTGCTGAGGCCCTGCCTACGGTGGGTGCGTGGGTGAACCTCCTGGACCTCGGCGGTCCCGTGCAGGTCTTCGACGCCGCGACCCACCTGGGCGGCGGCTACCGGCTGGAGTACGTCGCCAAGACGGAGAAGGTCAGGTCCGCGCAGGGGCTGGCGCTGGACGGGCTCACCCCGCTGGCGCGGACCTGCGCGCACCCCGGCTGACCGGATCCGACCGCTGGACGCGGGAGGCGTACGACGCCGGCGCCCGGGTCGCTTCCGTGTGCAGCGGCGCCGCCGTCCTCGGCGAGGCCGGGCTCCTCGACGGGCGGGCCCGCACGACCCACTGGTCGCTCACCGCCGCGATGCGCGCACGGTACCCGGCGGCACGGGTGCGGGAGCCCGCGCTGTACGTCCACGACGGGCGGATCAGCACCAGCGCCGGCATCGCCTCGGGCATCGACCTCGCGCTCTACCTGCGGCGGGACGGCGACACCGCGCACACCCTGGACGACCTCGCCGCGCGGCCTCACCCTGGTCACCCGGCCCGCGTCCGCAGGGGCACAGGGCGTGGACCGGCTGGTGATCCCGGGCGCCACCGGCACCCGGCTGCACTCCTGGGCCGGCCGTCACCGCATCCCGGTGGACCAACCCGCCCGCCGCACCGGCGAGTTCGGCTTCGACCCGGTCCTGCGCAACCTCGCCGCGCACGCCGACCGGCGCACCGCCCTCGT
>NZ_JBTYMC010000094.1:0-22533 GCF_054880855.1 Streptomyces sp. S6
CGGCGGGCAGGGTGCGGCCCAGCGTCAGGTGCAGCAGGACCGGCGCGAGGCCCGGTACGTCCGTCAGCAGCGGGGCGGCGTGCGGCAGCAGGCTCGCGCGGTCGGTACGCGCGATCTCTGTGAGGCGGTCCAGCTCCTCCTGGCCGGGCAGCGCGCCGAGCCTGTCGAGCAGGCGGGCGTAGATGTCGGCCTCGGGCAGGGTGCCGGGGAGCGGGTCGAACAGCGGCGGACGCAGGTGGAAGTAGTTGACCGGCCATTCGAACGTGAAGTGGGTCCACTCCCACTTCTCGTGCTGGGAGGCGGCGGGCAGCACGTACTCGGCGAGCGCCGCGGTCTCGGTGTACGCCACGTCGACGACGACGGAGAGCTCCGCGGCGGCGACGGCTCGCTCGAAGGAGGCGGTGTCCGCGGCGGTGTTGGCGGGATTGGACGAGTCGACCCACATCACCCGCGCCCGGCCCGGTGAGTCGGCCAGGAACTCCTCGGCGAGGGTGTTCAGCGGCAGGTAGCCGCCGATGTACTCGAATCCGGTGATCGCCGAGCGCCGGCCGGCGGAGTGGGTCCACAGCGGTGTCAGCCAGGAGTGCAGCGCGTTGGTGCCGGGCCGGCCGAAGTGACCGGTCAGCAGGTAGAGCAGCTTCTCCAGATAGCTGTTGAGGGTGGAGTTGCGCCCCTGCTGGATGCCGAGTTCCACGCGGACGGTCATGGCGCGCGCACCGAGGATGAGGTCCACCGCCCGCTCCACGTCGGCGCGTGGCACCTCGGCGTGGGTGATGAACTCGTCCACCGGGATGCGCCGCACCACCTCGGCCACCTCCTCGAATCCCTCGGTGTGCGTCCGCAGGAACGTCTCGTCGTGGCCGCGCCGCCGCAGGATCAGGGCCAGGAGCGCGCCGAGCAGGTAGGCGTCCGTGCCGGGCCGCAGCGGCAGGTGCAGATCGGCGGCCTCGGCCGTCTCGGTGCGCCGGGGGTCCACCACGACCATCTTGCGCGTGGTGTCGTTCTTGATGGTGTTCACGACATTGCGGGCGCGGTTGAAGCCGTGTGCCTGCCACGGGTTGCAGCCGATGACGAGGAGCAGGTCGCACTCCTCGACGCCTTCGGAGGTGTGGCAGGTCTGGTGGCCGAACAGCTTGCCGTTCACCCAGAAGTCGCCGGTCTTCTCCTGCGACAGGGCGCCGAACATCCGGGTGGAGCGCATCCATTGCAGCAGGGCGTGTCCGTAGGGGCCGCCCGAGTGGTTTCCCTGGCCGCCGCCGCCGATGTAGGCCATGGGCCCCTCGTCCCCGCCGGTGCCGTCGTCCCTGATCGCCCGGAGCCGGGCCGCGATCTCGGTGAGGGCGGTGTCCCAGTCGACCGGCTCGTGCGTTCCGTCGGGGCTGCGGCGCAGGGGTGTGGTGAGGCGGTCGCCGTGGTCGCCGTACCAGGTCAGCCGCTGGGCCTTCTGGCAGAGGTAGCCCTCGGAGCGCGGGTGTTCCCGGTCGCCCCGGACGCGGGTGATCTGCCGGCCGTCGGTCTGGACCTCCAGTCCGCAGTTGACGTAACAGAGACTGCAGGCGGTCTTGTGCCACTGAGTCATCCGAACTCCCGTTGTCGTGCGCATGTGTCCGTCCTGGGGGTGCGACCGAGCATACGTATTCCGACACACCTTCTCGACCGTCAACACGTATACATGACCTCACACCTGTGGCTGACGGGGCCCGTCCGGGCCCGGTGAGTCACGGAATTCCGATCCCGTAAGTCGTTATACGGATGCCTGGACCGCCGGGGGCGGTGACAGTGGTGTCTGTCGGCACGGTTCGAACGTGCCGCACACCGCATCGCTCCGAAGGGAACACCATGCCGTTCATCACCGTCGGCCAGGAGAACAGCACCGACATCGAGCTGTACTACGAGGACCACGGCACCGGCCGTCCGGTCGTCCTCATCCACGGCTTCCCCCTCGACGGGCACTCCTGGGAGAAGCAGACCGCGGCTCTCCTCGACGCCGGCTACCGCGTGATCACCTACGACCGCCGCGGCTTCGGCCGTTCCAGCCAGGTCACCGCCGGCTACGACTACGACACGTTCGCCGCCGACCTCAACACGGTGCTGGAGACCCTCGACCTCCAGGGCGTCACCCTCGTCGGCTTCTCCATGGGTACCGGTGAGGTCGGCCGCTACCTCGGCACCTACGGCTCCGCCCGCGTCGCCAAGGCCGCCTTCCTCGCCTCCCTGGAGCCGTTCCTCCTCAAGACCGAGGACAACCCCGGCGGCGCCGCCCCGATCGAGTTCTTCCAGGGCATCGCCGAGACGGTCAAGAACGACCGGTACGCCTACTACACCGCGTTCTACAACGACTTCTACAACCTCGACGACAACCTCGGCACCCGCATCAGCGAGGAAGCCGTCCGCAACAGCTGGAACGTCGCGGCCTCCGGCGGCGCCTACGCCGCGTCCGCCGCGCCCCTCACCTGGTTCACCGACTTCCGCGCGGACCTCCCGAAGATCGACGTCCCGACCCTGATCCTGCACGGCACCGCCGACCGGATCCTGCCCATCGACTCCACCGCCCGCCTCTTCCACAAGGCCGTCCCGCACGCCGACTACGTCGAGGTCGACGGCGCTCCCCACGGCCTGCTGTGGACCCACGCCGACGAGGTGAACGCCGCGCTCCTCACCTTCCTCGCGAAGTAGGCCCGCAGGGCCCCACTCCGGCTCCGGCCGGGTGGGGCCCGCCGTGCCGTGGGGAGCGCACACGTATGCCACGTCGGCGACACATTGTGTCTGTTGACGTGGGACACATGTCAATCTCATTTCCTGACATAGGCGATCGTTCCGAGGATCTCGGAAAGGTCGCCTCGTCCCGGTTGACCGACGAGCAGCTCGGCCGGGCTGTGCGACACGGCTTGTCCGGCAGGCCCTGTGCCCCTGCGAGGCGCCCGACTGCGAGGACGTCCTCTTCCGTCACGGTCCCGGACAGTTCGCCGGGGAACTCGGTCTGACCGGACAGCGGCGGGCCCTGACCGCCCGGGTGGACGCGCACTCCCTGCGGCTGCTGATGAAGCAGGAGACGGAGCATCGGTGCGCGGCCCGCCGCCGGCCGGCCCACGTGGCACGGGACGACAAGGGCTTCGTCCCGACCGACCGCGCGCTGACACCGGCGATGCCGGGCCCGGTGTGGGAGAACCTGGGCCGCGCCCCGTTGCCGTACGAGACGAGCGTGCCGGGGGTCTTCGCCGCGGGCGATGTGCGGGCGGAGTCGATGAAGCGGGTCGCGGCGGCCACCGGAGACGGCGCCGACGCCGACCGCTCGGTGCACCAGTACCTCGCGCTGGTCACCCGGCCGCGAGCAGGCACGTGCCGCGCTCACGAGGCCCCACAAACCCTCCACAACGCCGGGGGATGCTGGCACGGCGCCGCGGAGCACCGGCCTCACGGTGACCGCCGCCGCCACCTGACCCCCCTTTGCGTCCCCGATGACAGGAGTGCCCCATGACCACCTATCTGGCCGACTCGGCCGAGACACGTTTCGTCGGCGGACCCGACGGCGAGCGTTTCGCCTACCGGCGCTTCGGACGTGCGGGAACCCGCCCGCTCGTGATGCACATGCGTCTGCGCGGCACCCTCGACCACTGGGACCCGCTGCTGCTCGACCTGCTGGCCGCCGAACGTGAGGTCATCGTCTTCGACAACCGCGGCACCGGCTTCTCCACCGGCGTCGCGCCGGTGACCATGGACGGCCTGGTGCAGGGCTCCCTGGCCTTCATGGGCGCCCTGGGGCTGACCGACGTCGACGTGCTGGGCTGGTCCATGGGAGGCATCGTCGCGCAGGGGGTCGCCCTGGCCGCGCCGGAGCTGGTGCACCGTCTGGTGGTGGCCGGCAGTTCCGCCGGCGGGGTGCCCGACCTGCCCGCCCCGCCGGAGCGTGTCGCCCAGACCACCGGGAAGCCGGACAACGGCGACGAGGACTTCCTCTACCTGTTCTTCCCGGAGACCGAGCGGGCGCGGGCGGCCGGGCTGGCGTCGCTGCGGCGGCTGGACCACCGGCTGAAGCAGTCGAAGGCGGCGGTGAGCGCCGAGGCCTTCCATGGTCAACTGGCCGCTCTCGGTGGCTTCGAGGGGTACTGGGAGCGGCAGGCGGAGCTCACCCTGCCCGTCCTGGTCGCGAACGGGGCCCACGACGTGATGATCCACGCCTACGCCACGTACGCGATGTCGCAGCGGCTGCCCGACGCCAAGGTCGTCCTGTACAGCGACGCCGGGCACGGGTTCCTCTTCCAGCACCCAGAGGACTTCGCCCACGAGGTGAACCGCTTCCTCGCCCTCTGAGTGTGGAAGTGGGCCACAAACTTTCCACATGTGTCGGCCATGCTCAGTACATGGCATCGGGCAGGCCGGAACACGTATGTGACCCGCCGCTCGCACACCCCCTCACACCTACAGTTCGCCAGGGAGAAGCGATGGCCTCACACACCCACCACACCGCCCCCACCCGGTTCACCGAGGCCGACGGCGTCCGCTACGCCTATCGCCGGCTCGGCCCCGAAGGCGGGGTGCCGCTGGTGATGCTCCAGCACTTCACCGGCAACCTCGACAACTGGGACCCGGCGCTGGTCGACGCGCTGGCCGCCGAACGTGAGGTCGTCCTCGTCGACTACCCCGGTGTCGCCTCCTCGACCGGCACGCCGGCGGCCACCGTCGCGCGGCTGGCCCAGCAGATGATCGGCTTCACCGAGGCGCTGGGCCTGGAGCGGATCGACCTCCTCGGCTTCTCCATCGGCGGTTTCGTCGCCCAGGACATGGCTCTGGTCCGGCCCCGGCTGATCCGCCGTCTGATCCTGGCGGGCACCGGTCCCAAGGGTGCCCCGGGCATGCACGGCTGGCGCGAGGACATCGAGACGCACGCCCGTGCCGCCGTGCCGACCGGCGAGGACCTGCTCCACATCTTCTTTCCGCACACCGAGTCCGGCCGGGCCGAGGGCCGGGAGTTCCTGGGCCGCTTCCTGGCCCGCACCGAGGACCGGGACGTGCCCAGCAGTCCGGCTTCCCGCGACGCCCAGTACGACGCCGTCCTGGAGTGGGGCATCCCCGACCACGGCGCGCTCCAGCGGCTGACCGGGATCGGGTGCCCCACCCTGATCCTCCAGGGCGACAACGACCTGATGATCCCGACCCGGGCCAGCCACCTCATGGCGGGCCTCATCCCGGACGCGCGGATCCGCATCTACCCGGACGCCGCCCACGCGTCGCTGTTCCAGTACCCGGCCGAAGCGGCCAAGGACGTCAACGAGTTCCTCGGCTGACACCCCGCCCGGCTGACACCCCACCACCAGGAGAAACACCGTGTCCGACCTTCTCGACACCGTCTTCGACGCCTACGGCGGTCGCGCCCGCTGGGCGCAGGCCGAACAGATCAGCGCCCGCCAGTTCTTCGGCGGCGCCCTGTGGAGCATGAAGGGACATCCCGGCGCCCTCGACGACGTGGACGTGACCGTCGGTCTGCACCGGCAGTACGTACGTCAGGAACCCTTCTTCGAGGACGGCCACCACGTCACCTTCACGGGGGACCGGGTCGCCGTGCGGGACACCGAGGGCAACCTCGTGGACGAACTCCTCGACGCCCGCGCCTCCTTCGCCGGCCACGACCTGACGACTCCGTGGAGCAGGTTGCAGTTGGCCTACTTCTCGGGCAGCGCCATGTGGACCTACCTGGCCGAGCCGCTCTCGCTGGCCTTCCCCGGGGTGCGCACCGAGGAGATCGGCACGTGGACGGAGGACGGCGAGAAGTTCCGCCGTCTGCACGTGGTCTTCCCCGACGGCTTCGCCACCCTCAGCACCGAGCAGACCCTGTACGTGGACGGCGACGGGCTGATCCGCCGACGCGACTACAGCGTCGCGATCGCCGGCGACACCCCCGCCGCCCACTACGTCTCCGGGCACCGGGAGGTGTCCGGTCTGGTCGTGCCCACCACCCGGATGATCTACAGCCGCGACGAGAACGGCCACAAGGTGCCCGAGCCGCTGGTCGTCTCGGTACGCCTGGAGAACGTCACCGTCTCCTGACCACCCCGACCACACAAGAAAGGCAGACAGCGATGAACGGCATCTCAGCGGCGTCCTCCGGGACGTTCACCATCGGCGGTGACCTGGAGGTCCACCGACTCGGTTACGGCACCATGCAGTTGACGGGCCCGGGAGTGTGGGGTCCCTTCCCCGACCAGGACAGGGGGGTGCGCGTGCTGCGCCGGGCCGTGGAGCTCGGTGTGACGCTCTTCGACACCGCCGACTCCTACGGCCCCGGCACGGCGGAGGAGCTGCTGCGCAAGGCGCTGCACCCGTACCCGGAGGGCCTGGTGATCGCCACCAAGGCGGGACTGACCCGGCCGGGCCCCGGGCAGTGGCGGTCCAACGGCCGTCCCGCCTATCTGCGGGCGCAGGCGGAGTCCAGCCTGCGGCGGCTGGGGCTGGAGCGCATTCCGCTCTTCCAGTTGCACCGCCTCGACCCCTCCGTGCCGTTCGAGGAGCAGATCGGTGCCCTCAAGGAGCTGCGCGACGAGGGAAAGATCGCCCATGTCGGGCTCTCCGAGGTCGGTGTCGACGAGCTGGAGCGGGCTCGCCGCATCGTGCCCGTCGCCTCCGTGCAGAACCTCTACAACGTCGCCCAGCGGGACTCGGAGGACGTGCTGCGGTACGCGGAGGCGAACGGCATCGCGTTCCTGCCCTGGTTCCCGCTGGCCACGGGGCAGCTCGCGAGGCCCGGCGGTCCCCTCGACCGGGTCGCGGCCCACTTGGGCGCTTCGCCGTCCCAGGCGGCGCTGGCCTGGCTGCTGCGCCGCTCGCCGGTCGTGCTGCCCATCCCGGGCACGTCGTCGGTCGAGCACCTGGAGGACAACGTGACGGCGGCCTCGCTGGAGCTGTCGCCGGCCGACTTCGCGGCGCTGAGCGACCCGTTCTCCCGCGACTGAGCCGATCCCGGCGGCTTCCGGGAATTCCGGCCGGACCGAGCCGCTTCACATCTAAGACGACTGGTCACATTAAAAACGTGCCGCCGTCGAACACTCCCCCACCCGACCCACAGGAGCAGACCATGCCCGAGCAGACCTTCCCCCGCCCGACCGTCGCCGTCGCCTACCACTCCGGCTACGGCCACACGGCCGTCCTCGCCGAAGCCGTACGGCGCGGCGCCTCGGACGCCGGGGCCGACGTGACCTTCGTGGACGTCACCGCCGTCACCGACGAGCAGTGGCACCGGCTGGACGCCGCGGACGCGATCGTCTTCGGGTCGCCCACCTACATGGGCGGCGCCTCGGCCGGCTTCCACACCTTCGCCGAGGCCACCAGCCCCCGCTGGGCCGAGGGACGCTGGGCGGACAAGCTGGCGGCGGGATTCACCAACTCCGCCTCCAAGAGCGGCGACAAGAACAACACCCTGGCGTACTTCGCCGCCTTCGCCGCCCAGCACCGGATGCTGTGGGTCAGCCTGGGCCTGGCCCCGGGCTGGAACTCCAGCTCCGCCTCCGAGCACGACCTGAACCGCCTCGGCTACTGGGGCGGAGCCGGCGCGCAGACGCCGTTGGACGGCGGCGTCGACACCGTCCACAAGGCGGACATCGCCACGGCCGAGCACCTGGGCGGGCGCATCGCCCGGCAGGCCGCCCTGATCAGCGCCGGACGCCACGCCCTCGCCGGCACGGTCTGAGCACCGCCCCCGCCCCGCCCGGACGTCCGGCACGGGGAGTCGCCGTGCAGCACTCTGTCACGTCACGTCCGGCCTCTCCCCCGCACCGGGTGGTGGTCCTGGCCCTGGACGGGGTCCGCCCCTTCGAGCTGGGCATCCCGTCCCGGATCCTGGGCGCCGCCGAGGGCCGCTACGACGTCCGGGTCTGTTCGGCGGACGGCGGCCGGGTCGCCACCGACGCCGGGTTCTCGGTCGTGCCGGAGCACGGGCCTCGGATCCTGGAGGAGGCGGACACGGTCGTCGTCGCCCCGGTCGAGGCGGCACGTCCGACCCGTGACCTGTCCGGGCCCGTCTCGGCGGCCCTGTCCCGGCATCCGGATCGCCTCGATCTGCACCGGCGGGTTCGTCCTGGCCGCCGCCGGTCTGCTCGACGGCCGCGCCGCGACCGCCCACTGGGAGGACGTGGACCTCTTCCACCGCTGGTACCCGCGCATCCACCTCACCGAGGGTGTCCTGTTCGTCGACGACGGCAGCGTGCTCACCTCCGCCGGCGCCGCCTCCGGCGTCGACCTGTGTCTGCACCTCATCCGCGCCGACCACGGCAGCGCGCTCGCAGGCCGCACGGCCCGCCGCTGTGCCGCGCCGCCCCCTTCACCCGCACCCGCAGCGTCACCCCGTACGTCCCGTCCCCGAACTTCTCCCCGACCTGCCCGGCGAGATGGACGACGAGGAAGTACCCCCCGGCGAACCGCATCCCGCTCGCCGAACCGCTCGACGCGTACCGGTTCGCGTAGTCGACCGGCGGCAACGGTCGCATCGTCCCCGTCTTCTGCTCCCCGTCGTACCCGAACCGCAGATCGTCGACCTTCGCGCGGACGGGGTTGTACAGGGTGACGTCCAGCGCGGAGGCGACGAACCCGGATCCCCCGCCGGCGCTTCCCAGTTCGGCGGTGACGTACACCTGCTGCCCCCACTCGACGGGCACGGAGTAGAACAGCGTCTGCCCCGGCAGGATGTCGTCCCGCCAGGCCCCCTGCGCGAGATCGCTGGCGGTGGCGAACCCGGCCCCGCCCGGCAGCCGCCGCGCCTGGCCGGCCATGGGGGAGGGGGTCGCGGAACTCCACCCCTTGGGAGCGACGGTGGCCCCGCCCAGGCCGACGGGCGGCTCGGAGACGACGGCCGTCTCCAGCCCCCAGGACACCGCGTCACCAGAGGCCGAGGACGAGGACGAGGCGGAGGGCGAGGCAGACCCCGACGCTCGGCCCCCCGCCCGCTCCACCACCACGTAATACGTCCCCGCCCCCTGACAGACCGACCGCCCCTCCCGAACCTCCCGCACCACCGACGCGGTGACCGGATGCGGGCTGACGGCGGACCCGAACGTCACGACGTCACTGGAGCAGTTCAGCCCGTTGGAGTCCTGGAGCGCCGCCTTCACCCCGTCGTTGAACGTCAGCACCTCGGCGGCGCCGGGCACGGCGGTGACGGACACGTACGTCGTCGACGCGGCGTCCAGCTCGATCTGGAAGTACGCCTTGCCGTCCCCGGCGAGGGAGCTGCGGTACACCCGCCCCGCTTCCAGCCGTACGGCATCACTCGTCCCGCTCGCCCCGTTGACGACCCGCGCCTCACGGTCGTACGCGTACGCCGGCACCTCCGCCGCCCGCGCCACCGCACCCGGCCCCGCCACCAGCACCCCGACGACGCTCCCCAGCACCACGCACCGCCGCGCCACGCCCATCGCCCGCCCCTTCACTCCCCGCACCGAAGCCGGTGTCCGACGTCGACACCCTCACGCCCGGTCACCGCACAACGCAAGACCCCGACCGCATCGGCGGTCGGGGTCTGTGGGAGTACTGGGAATCGGCAGTCACGAACCCGTGGGCACGGAGTCGGTCGCCTCCGTCCACAGATCCTGCTCGGCGCGATCCGCCTGGATCTGGCGGTACACGAGGAGCCCGCCGATGGCGGCCAGTGCGACCAGGAGAAGCTTCTTCACCGCGCGACCTCGTCTTTCTTGACGTAAGGGACCTCTGGCGCCCGACTATACACACCGGCCGAGACCGATCGGTGACCTGCCCGGAGCCCCAACTACCGCTCGGTACCGCCGAGTAGACAGCCGGCACGGGAACGTCCACCGCTCCGATCGGAGGGTGATCACACCCCCACAGACGGTCACCTTTCGCCCTTTTCCCCGCTCATGCGCCCATCCGGGTGGTGTTCATCAGAACATCGCCACGCCGCGAGCGTCGGTCCGTCGTTTCGGGGCCGACATACACATCATGAGGAAAGTACGCAAATCCGCCCAACCCGAAAGTGAGGGGCCGTGGCCCGCACCCAGCTCAAGAACCTCTGGACGACCGTCATCACCGCCCTCCTGGCCCTGTGCACGGCACTCGGTCTCATCACGACGACCGCGACGACGGCGGTAGCCCGGACCGAGCCGGCCCGCAACACGGCGACAGCCCCCCAAGCGGAACCCCCGCTGCTCCCCTCCTGGGACGGCCCCTACACCCGCTCCCTCCCCCCGACGATGAAGCAGCGCATCCGAGCCGAGGCCCACGGCAAGTCCCCCAACTGCCGCCACCGCCCCCACCTGGACACGGACCACCACCAGGAAACGGAACCGGACGCCCCCCTCCAGCACTGACCCCGCCCACCACCCCCACCACGACGTAACGGCGAACTTGCGTACAGCCCGCACGCCAGGCCCGACGGCTCTCCGGAGTCTCGGGCCTTCGCCATGTCAGCGGCAAGAAAATACTTGCGAGCCAGGAAAGTATTTGCCAACCTGATGGCATGACGGCCGACCATCCCACCCCGGCAACAGTCCAGTCCGCCCGAACCGCCCTCTCCTCCGCCCGCGCCGCACAGGCAGCCGCTCGCGCCGCCCGCCGGGTCCCCGCCTGGCACCCCCCGGCAGCGGGCCTCCTCTACGCCGCCGGCTTCACGGGCCTGTCCCTCGTCGCGGACCAGGACCCGCCGAGCGTCGCCCTGATGGTGGCCTCCCTCGCCTGCCTCCTCGGCTTCTTCGCCGTGTTCTTCGCCAACGTGACGGCGGGCGGCGTACTCCTGCGGCCGACGAGGACACCCCGCGAGAGATGGCTGCGCCACATCTCCTTCGTCGTCTGCACCGCCCTCGCCGTCGCCACCGCCTTCCTCATCGACCCGCCGGCCGCCCTCGCCGTGTTCGGCGTGACCTCGGGCGCCGCGTTCTGGCTCCAACTGCACCGCGACCGCACCAGACGGACGACATGACCACGGACCCCGCCCCCTCGAACACCCCCGCCCTCGACCCCAACATCCAGCACCCCACCCGCCTCTCCCTGGCCGCCTTCCTCTCCGGCTGCCTGGAAGCGGACTTCCGCACCACCCGGGACGCCCTCGCCCTCTCGGACTCCGCCCTGAGCAAGAACGTCTCCGCCCTGGAGGCCGCCGGCTACGTGAAATCCCGCAAGGGCTTCGTCGGCAAACGCCCCCGCACCTGGCTCTCCCTCACCCCGTCGGGCCGCACCCACCTAGAAGCCCACCTGGAAGCCCTCCAGCACATCGCAGCCCAAGCCCGCGCCCAGGCCACAGAGTTGACACCCCCCGAGTGATCCCGCTCACATAACCCCACCCCGTCCACCCAGACACCCCCCACCGCCCCCAACACCCTTGTTAGCCTTGGCCATAGCCCGGTCGCTGGTGCATCCCCCGTCGCCAGCGGCCGGGTCTTTTCGCTGCCCTCAAAGGACCCACGACACGAAAAAGGCGCCTCCCGGAGGAGACGCCTTCTCAAAATGTGGGGCTAACAGGATTTGAACCTGTGGCCTCATCCTTATCAGGGATGCGCTCTAACCAACTGAGCTATAGCCCCGCCGCGCCTGCGGTGTATGTCCCGCGCGCTGACTCCTGAAGATTAGCGCACGACCGGG
Organism: Streptomyces sp. S6; assembly: GCF_054880855.1. Taxonomy (NCBI): domain Bacteria; kingdom Bacillati; phylum Actinomycetota; class Actinomycetes; order Kitasatosporales; family Streptomycetaceae; genus Streptomyces; species Streptomyces sp. S6. The sequence goes on from NZ_JBTYMC010000094.1 coordinate 11,578, forward strand.
GCAGTCCCAAAATCGATTGGGACGGGCCCGCCCCGGAGGGTTTCCGCGCAGGTCACTGAAGTGAGACGCCGCTCACTCGTCCTCGGCGAGCGTCAGCTCGACCCCGCCGACGAACCCGGCGGAGAGGTTGTAGATGAACGCGGCGAGTGTCGCCAGCGCCGTCGCGAGGACGACGTCGATGACCGCGATGATCGTCGAGAACGTCAGGACGTGGGGGAGGGAGAGGAAGGACTGGAGGTCGAACCCGTTGGACTCGTTGGACCCGGTCGCCTCGGAGATCGTGGAGCCGACGGAGGAGAAGACCCCCATCGCGTCCATGACCATCCACAGCACGGCCGAGGCGACGATCGTGCAGACCCCGAGCGCGATGGAGAGCAGGAAGCTCACCTTCATCACGGACCAGGGGTCGGCCTTGGCGACCCGCAGCCGCGCCTTCCGCACCCGAGGCGCCGTCCGCACCTCCGGTCGAGGCTCGCGGACGTCACCCTCGACGACGTCACCGTCCTCGGCGGCGTACGCCTGCGGCGGGTGGTAGGGCTCGGTGACCTGAGCGCCACCCCGAGCGGAACCGGCACCGGGGAGGGGAGAGGCCGTCTGCTGCTGCCCGACCTGCGCCCCACCCTGCGGCTGCCCCTTCGAGCCCGCGGCCCCGGAAGAACCGGAAGAACCAGAACCCCCCTGCCCCGCAGGGGAGTTCTTCTTCTCCCGCGCCCCCTTGGCGAGCGACGCAGGCGCCTGCGCATCCGGCTTGACCGCCTTCAGCTGCGTCGTCTGCGCGTCACGCGGGTCACCGCCCCCCGCACCCCCGCCGGAGGCACCCGCACCCGCGGCGGAGCCACGACCGCCGCCGTCCTTCTCCGCGCCGGACTTACCAGAAGTACCGGCGGTTCCGGCAGACGTACCGGCGCCCGTGGCTCCGCTCACGATGACTCTCTCCTCGGTGCTACTCGGCCGAGGGCGCGTCGCCCTCGTCCGTGCCGGCCTCGGCGGCGCCCTCCACGGCGTCGAGGTCGCCCTCGACCTCCTCCGCTTCGCGCCCCGCCTCGGCGTTACGGGCGATGCCGACGACGGCATCGCGCTTGCCCAGGTTGATCAGTTGGACGCCCATGGTGTCACGGCCCGTCTCCCTGACCTCGTTGACTCGCGTACGAATCACACCGCCGCCGAGCGTGATGGCGAGGATCTCGTCGGTCTCCTCGACCACCAGCGCACCGACGAGCGAACCCCGGTCCTCGACGATCTTGGCGGCCTTGATTCCGAGGCCCCCACGCCCTTGGACGCGATATTCGTCGACATTGGTTCGCTTCGCGTACCCGCCGTCTGTCGCGGTGAAGACGAACGTACCGGGTCGGACGACATTCATCGAGAGCAGTTCGTCGCCCTCGCGGAAGCTCATGCCCTTGACGCCCGAGGTCGCGCGGCCCATCGGACGCAGCGTGTCGTCCGACGCGGTGAACCTGATCGACTGCGCCTTCTTGCTGATCAGAAGGAGATCGTCGTCGGAGGAGACCAGTTCCGCACCGATCAGTTCGTCGTCCGAACCGTCCTCCCGCTCACGCAGGTTGATCGCGATGACACCGCCGGAGCGCGGCGAATCGTAATCCTTCAGAGGCGTCTTCTTGACCAGACCCGCCTTCGTGGCGAGCACCAGGTGCGGCGCCGCCTCGTAGTCGCGGATCGCGAGGATCTCGGCGATCGCCTCGTCCGGCTGGAAGGCCAGCAGGTTCGCGACGTGCTGCCCGCGCGCGTCCCGCCCGGCGTCCGGGAGCTCGTACGCCTTGGCGCGGTAGACACGGCCCTTGTTGGTGAAGAACAGCAGCCAGTGGTGGGTGGTGGAGACGAAGAAGTGGTCGACGATGTCGTCTTCCTTGAGCTTCGTCCCACGCACCCCCTTGCCGCCGCGCTTCTGCGCCCGGTAGTCGTCCGTCTTGGTCCGCTTGACGTAGCCGCTGCGGGAGACGGTGACGACGATGTCCTCCTCGGCGATCAGGTCCTCGATGGACATGTCACCGTCGTAGGGCACCAGCATGGTCTTGCGGTCGTCGCCGTACTTCTCGACGATCGCGGCCAGCTCCTCGCTGACGATGCCGCGCTGGCGGACCGGCGAGGCCAGGATCTCGTTGTACTCGGCGATCTTCGCCTGGAGTTCGTCGTGCTCCTGGATGATCTTCTGCCGCTCCAGGGCCGCGAGCCGGCGGAGCTGCATCTCCAGGATCGCGTTGGCCTGGATCTCGTCGATCGTGAGCAGGTCCATCAGGCCCGTGCGCGCGATGTCGACGGTCTCGCTGCGCCGGATCAGCGCGATGACCTCGTCGATCGCGTCGAGCGCCTTCAGCAGCCCGCGCAGGATGTGCGCCCGCTCCTCGGCCTTGCGCAGCCGGAAGCGGGTGCGCCGGACGACGACCTCGATCTGGTGCGTCACCCAGTGCCGGATGAACGCGTCCAGCGACAGCGTCCGCGGCACGCCGTCCACCAGCGCCAGCATGTTGGCGCCGAAGTTCGTCTGGAGGTCGGTGTGCTTGTAGAGGTTGTTGAGGACGACCTTGGCGACCGCGTCCCTCTTCAGGACGATGACGAGCCGCTGGCCGGTGCGCGACGACGTCTCGTCACGGACGTCCGCGATGCCGCCGATCTTGCCGTCCTTCACCAGGTCGGCGATCTTCTGCGCGAGGTTGTCCGGGTTGACCTGGTAGGGCAGCTCGGTGACGACCAGGCACTGGCGGTTCTGGATCTCCTCGACCTCGACGACCGCGCGCATGGTGATCGAGCCGCGCCCGGTGCGGTACGCCTCCTCGATGCCCTTGCGGCCGACGACCAAAGCCCCTGTGGGGAAGTCCGGGCCCTTGATGCGCTCGATCAGCGCGTCGAGCAGTTCCTCGTGCGAGGCGTCCGGGTGCTCCAGGCACCACTGCGCGCCGGCCGCGACCTCGCGCAGGTTGTGCGAGGGGATGTTGGTGGCCATGCCGACCGCGATCCCCGCCGAGCCGTTGATCAGCAGGTTCGGGAAGCGGGCGGGCAGGACGGTCGGCTCCTGGGAGCGGCCGTCGTAGTTGTCCGTGAAGTCGACGGTCTCCTCGTCGATGTCGCGGACCATCTCCATGGACAGCGGCATCATCTTGCACTCGGTGTACCGCATGGCGGCGGCCGGGTCGTTGCCCGGGGAACCGAAGTTGCCGTTGGAGTCCACGAGCGGCATCCGCATCGACCACGGCTGCGCGAGGCGGACCAGCGCGTCGTAGATCGAGGAGTCGCCGTGCGGGTGGTAGTTGCCCATGACGTCGCCGACGACGCGGGCGCACTTGTAGAAGCCCTTCTCGGGCCGGTACCCGCCGTCGTACATGGCGTACAGGACGCGGCGGTGGACGGGCTTGAGGCCGTCACGGACGTCCGGCAGCGCGCGGGACACGATGACGGACATCGCGTAGTCGAGGTAGGAGCGCTGCATCTCGGTTTCGAGCCCGACGGGCTCGATCCGCACAGTGCCCTCTTCCGGAGTGGTCTCCGGAGTGCTGTTCTCGTCGGTCATTGCTGGTGAAGATCCCTTCTGTAGCGGTCAGCTGAGACCGACTCAGATGTCGAGGAAGCGGACGTCCTTGGCGTTGCGCTGGATGAACGCGCGGCGGGCCTCGACGTCCTCGCCCATGAGGACGGAGAAGAGGTCGTCGGCCTGGGCGGCGTCGTCGAGGGTGACCTGGCCGAGGACGCGGAGGTCCTGGTCCATGGTCGTCACGCGCAGCTCCTCGGCGTTCATCTCGCCGAGACCCTTGAAGCGCTGGATCGAGTCCTCGCGCACCCGCTTGCCGCGCTGGCGGCCCATCTCCAGGAGCGCGTCGCGCTCGCGGTCGGAGTAGGCGTACTCGATGTCCTCGCGGCCCCACTTGATCTTGTACAGCGGGGGACGGGACAGGAAGACGTGCCCGGCCTCGACCAGGGGGCGCATGAAGCGGAACAGGAACGTCAGCAGCAGGGTGTTGATGTGCTGGCCGTCGACGTCGGCGTCCGCCATCAGGATGATCTTGTGATAGCGGAGCTTCGAGATGTCGAAGTCCTCGTGCACACCGGTGCCGAACGCGGAGATCAGCGCCTGGATCTCCTGGTTCTGGAGGATCTTGTCGATCCGCGCCTTCTCGACGTTCAGGATCTTGCCGCGGATCGGGAGGATCGCCTGCACCTGCGGGTTGCGGCCCGACTTCGCGGAGCCACCGGCGGAGTCACCCTCGACGATGAAGATCTCGCACTTGGTGGGGTCGTTCGACTGGCAGTCGGACAGCTTCCCCGGCAGCGACGCCGACTCCAGCAGGCCCTTGCGGCGCGTCAGGTCGCGCGCCTTGCGGGCCGCCACGCGCGCGGTGGCCGCCTGGATGCCCTTGCGGACGATGTCGGCGGCCTCGACCGGGTTGCGGTCCAGCCAGTCGTTCAGGTGCTCGTAGACGGCCTTCTGGACGAAGGTCTTCGCCTCCGTGTTGCCCAGCTTGGTCTTCGTCTGGCCCTCGAACTGCGGCTCGCTGAGCTTGACCGAGATGATCGCCGTCAGACCCTCGCGGATGTCGTCACCCGTGAGGTTGTCGTCCTTCTCGCGCAGCAGCTTCTTGTCGCGCGCGTACTTGTTGATCAGGTTCGTGAGCGCCGCGCGGAAGCCCTCTTCGTGGGTGCCGCCCTCGTGCGTGTGGATGATGTTCGCGAAGGAGTAGACGCCCTCGCTGTAGCCGCTGTTCCACTGCATGGCGACTTCGAGGGAGAGGGCCTTCTCCTTGTCCTCCGCCTCCAGGTCGATGATCGTCGCGTGGACGGCCTCGCCCTTGCGGGAGTTGAGGTACTTCACGAAGTCGACGATGCCGCCGTCATAGCGGTACGTGACCGTCTTGACCTCGGCCTTCTCGTCCGCGCCCGCTTCGTCCGCCCCGGCCGTCGCCTTCGCCGACTCGCGTTCGTCGGTGAGCTTGATCGTCAGGCCCTTGTTGAGGAAGGCCATCTCCTGGAAGCGCCGCGAGAGCGTCTCGAAGGAGTAGACGGTCGTCTCGAAGATGTCCGGGTCCGCCCAGAAGGTGACCGAGGTGCCGGTCTCGCGCGTCTCCTCGTGCTGCGCGAGCGGCGCCGTCGGGGCGCCGAGCTTGTAGTCCTGCGTCCAGCGGTGGCCGTCCGTGCGGATCTCCACGGAGACCCGGCTGGAGAGCGCGTTGACGACGGACACGCCGACGCCGTGCAGACCGCCGGAGACCGCGTAGCCGCCGCCGCCGAACTTGCCGCCCGCGTGCAGGACGGTGAGCACGACCTCGACGGCCGGCTTGCCCTCGGACGGCACGATGCCGACCGGGATGCCTCGGCCGTTGTCGATCACGCGCACCCCGCCGTCGGCGAGGATCGTCACGTCGATGGTGTCCGCGTGACCGGCCAGGGCCTCGTCGACCGCGTTGTCCACGACCTCGTAGACCAGGTGGTGCAGACCGCGCTCACCGGTCGAGCCGATGTACATCCCGGGCCGCTTGCGGACCGCGTCCAGCCCTTCGAGGACGGTGATGGCGCTGGCGTCGTACGAGGCGGTGACCTCGCCGTTCGCGCCCGCGCCGGTGGACGGGTTGTTCTCGTTGGGGTTGCCGGAATCGGCCACGAAGCGCCCTTTCTGGCACAGCACGAGCCAGACTCCTGGGCAGGTTGCCGGAGCGGCTGCGGCATGTTGCGTTGGTAAGCCTTGATCAGCGTTGCTCAGCTTGTCCCGGGCGGTCCCCACGTTTGGGGCGGGATTGGCTTCCAGTCTACCGGTAGCACTGACAGTGATGGGGGTTTGCCGGTACCTGAGTCCGCATGTGCCGCCCTCAACCCGCCTCTCACGACTCCCGATATACGGGCGGGGGGCCCAAGAGGCTCACAGCGGCACTCAGCGCTTCCGGCTGTCAACCCTTGGCTACCGGCGAGTCAGCTCCGGATTCGCCGGTGCGTACGTCCGGTTCGGCCTTGTACGGCAAGCGGGTTGAGGGGCTTCGGAAAACGTGGACGACGCTCCCGCGCGCGGGGCGCGACGAAGCACCTCGGGGAGCGCGGCGTGAGGTATGTCACCCGTAGGTGTCGCCGGGACCCGTGCTTCCGGGAGCTCGCAGAGGCCCGTACCGGCGGACCGGGCCACCCGGGTTGAGGACCTTGATCATCCGGACCGTGCCGTGGCCCAGGTCGGCGTTGAGGCGGGCGACCAGCGTCGGCGCGAGATGGCGCAGCTGTGTCGCCCACGCCGTCGAGTCGCACTGCACGACCAGGACCCGCTCGTCCTCGTCGTACCGCTGCGGGACGCAGTGCTTCGCCAGGTCCTCGCCGACGATCTCCGGCCAGCGGCCCATCACACCGCCGACGGCCGCGGGGGTCTCCCAGCCGCGTTCGTTCAGCAGGCGGTTGATCGCGGCGCCGAGGGCCATGGGGTCGCGGCCGTCCGCGCGGGCGCCGGAGCGCAGGCCCGGGCCTCGGCCCTTCTGCTTCTTCTGCTGGGCGGCGTCCCCACGCGCGCGTGCCTGTTCGCGGGCGGCTTTGAGCGCCACGCGGGCGAGGTCGACGCCGGAGGGTTCTTTGGAGGGGGCGGGCTTGGTGGGGGCGCCGGATGTGCCGGGAACTTCCGGTCCGCCCCGTTCGTCGGTACTCATACCCGCTCCACCTGCCCGTCAGAGACCGAGAACCGCGTCCCGACCAGAACGCCAGGTACGTCGTCGTCCACCGCGGCCGTCACCAGTACCTGCTCGCCGGGAGCCACCAGCTCCGCCAGCCGTTCGCGCCGGCGGGCGTCCAGCTCGGCGAAGACGTCGTCGAGGACGAGCACCGGCTCGTTCCCCTCGGCGCGCAGCAGGTCGTAGGAGGCGAGGCGCAGGGCGAGCGCGTAGGACCAGGACTCGCCGTGGGAGGCGTAGCCCTTGGCGGGGAGCCGGCCGAGGTGGAGAAGGAGGTCGTCGCGGTGCGGGCCGACGAGCGTGACGCCCCGCTCGATCTCCTGCTTCCGGGCCTCCGCGAGGGCCGCCATGAGCTGCTCGTACAGCCCCTCGCGGGTGTGCGCCTCGCCGGGGGCGGACGGCTTGTACTCCAGGGCGATCGGCCCGCCGCCGGGGGCCAGTTGCTCGTACGCCTTGTCGGCCAGCGGCTGGAGCGTGGCGATCAGGTCGAGGCGCTGGGCGAGGAGTTCGGCGCCCGCGCGCGCGAGGTGCTGGTCCCAGATGTCGAGGGTGGACAGGTCCATGGACCGGCCGCCGTGCCTGCGCGCGAGAGCGGCCGACTTGAGGAGGGTGTTGCGCTGCTTGAGGACGCGCTCGTAGTCGGAGCGGACCCCGGCCATCCTCGGGGAGCGCGCGGTGACCAGCTCGTCCAGGAACCGCCGCCGCTCACCGGGATCGCCCTTGACGAGCGCGAGGTCCTCCGGCGCGAACAGCACGGTCCGCAGAATGCCGAGGACGTCCCGGGGGCGGACCTGACTCGACCGGTTGATCCGCGCGCGGTTCGCCTTGCCGGGGTTCAGCTCCAGCTCCACGAGCTGCTGCCGCTCGCCCTGGCGGACCTGGGCGCGGACGATCGCCCGGTCGGTGCCGGCGCGGACGAGGGGGGCGTCGGAGGAGACGCGGTGGCTGCCGAGGGTCGCGAGGTAGCCGACGGCCTCGACGAGGTTCGTCTTGCCCTGCCCGTTGGGGCCCACGAACGCGGTGACGCCCGGGTCGAGAGGGACCTCGGCCCGGGCGTACGAACGGAAGTCGGCCAGCGACAGATGCGTGACGTGCATGGCCGACCTCTCCGACGGGGTGTTACTTGGACTCGACGGCGTGCCCGCCGAACTGGTTGCGCAGCGCCGCGATCATTTTCATCTGCGGCGAGTCGTCCTGCCGGGACGCGAACCGGGCGAACAGCGAGGCGGTGATCGCGGGCAGCGGGACGGCGTGGTCGATGGCCGCCTCCACGGTCCAGCGGCCCTCACCGGAGTCCTGGGCGTAACCCCGCAGCTTGTCGAGGTGCTCGTCCTCGTCCAGCGCGTTCACCGCCAGGTCCAGCAGCCAGGAGCGGATGACCGTCCCCTCCTGCCAGGACCGGAAGACCTCGCGCACATCGGTGACGGAGTCGACCTTCTCCAGCAGCTCCCAGCCCTCGGCGTACGCCTGCATCATCGCGTACTCGATGCCGTTGTGGACCATCTTCGCGAAGTGCCCGGCGCCGACCTTGCCGGCGTGCACGGACCCGAAGTCACCCTCGGGCTTCAGCGCGTCGAAGACCGGCTGCACCTGGGCGATGTGCTCGGCGTCCCCGCCGTACATGAGCGCGTAGCCGTTGCTGAGCCCCCACACCCCGCCGGAGACCCCGCAGTCGACGAACCCGATGCCCTTGGCGGCGAGCTCCTCGGCATGCTTCTCGTCATCGGTCCACCGCGAGTTCCCGCCGTCCACGACGACGTCCCCGGGCTCCAGCAACTCGGCCAGCTCATCGACGGTGGCCTGCGTGGGCGCTCCCGCCGGGACCATCACCCACACCACACGCGGAGCCTGGAGCGTGTCCACAAGCTCCTTGAGGCTGTGGACGTCCGCGAGGTCCGGGTTGCGGTCATACCCGACGACAGTGTGGCCCGCGCGGCGAATCCGCTCGCACATGTTGCCGCCCATCTTGCCGAGTCCGACGAGACCGAGCTCCATCAGTGGTTCCTTAGGTTGCGGTGTGGCGTGAGGGGCGCGTTGTTGTCCCTTGTCCCGAGCCTAAACCGGGACGCACCCACCCACTCCCTCGCCCTAGCTGCGGGCATGCGTGCCGCTAGGGGCGGCACGGGTGGGCGCAGCGGCACCCCGCAAACGCGGGTAAGTGACACGCCCCCACCCCAGCCACGACGGCGCTCAGCGGCAGATCAGCCGCTCAACCGCACCGGCATGATCAGGTACTTGTACGCCTCATCGGCCTCGGCATCGAGCGCGGGCTTCCCACTCAGCAACGCAGGCTTCGTAGACGTCGTGAACGACAACTGCGCCACCGGCGAGTCAATCGCGCTCAACCCGTCCAGCAGGAACGTCGGGTTGAAGGCGATCGAGATGTCATCGCCCTCAAGCTGCGCGTCGACCCGCTCCACAGCCTGTGCATCGTCACTCGACCCGGCCTCCAGGATGAGCACACCCTGTTCAAAACTCAGCCGCACCGGAGTGTTCCGCTCAGCGACGAGAGCCACACGCTTGACGGCCTCGACGAACGGCGCCGTCTCGATCACGGCGACGGAGTTGAACTCGGTCGGGAACAGCGTCCGGTACTTGGGCAGGTCACCCTCCAGCAGACGCGTCGTCGTCCGCCGCCCGGCCCCCTCGAACCCGATGAGCCCCTCACCGCTGCCGGACCCGGAGAGCGCCAGGATCACGCTGTCCCCGCTGGTCAGCGCCTTGGCCGTGTCGAGCAGCGTCTTCGCGGGCACCAGGGCCACCGCGGACGCCTCGGGGTTCTCCGGCTTCCACAGGAACTCGCGGACGGCGAACCGGTACCGGTCGGTGGACGCCAGCGTGACGGTGTCGCCCTCGATCTCGATCCGCACACCCGTCAGCACCGGCAGCGTGTCGTCACGCCCGGCGGCGATGGCGACCTGGGCGGCGGCGGAGGCGAAGACCTCACCCGGCACGGTCCCGGTCGCGTTCGGCATCTGCGGCAGGGCCGGGTACTCCTCCACAGGCAGCGTGTGGAGTGTGAACCGCGAGGACCCGCACACCACCGTCGCCCGTACACCGTCTGTGGAAATCTCCACCGGCCGGTTCGGCAGGGCCCGGCAGATGTCGGCGAGCAGGCGGCCGGAGACGAGCACCGTGCCCTCCTCGTCGACCTCGGCCTCGACGCCGACCCGCGCGGAGACCTCGTAGTCGAAGCTCGACAGGCTCAGCTGGCCTTCCTCGGCCTTCAGCAGGAGCCCGGCGAGGACAGGCGCCGGCGGGCGGGCCGGGAGGCTGCGCGCCGCCCAGGCCACGGCCTCCGCGAGTACGTCGCGTTCCACCCGGATCTTCACTCTTGCCGCCTCCTGCTGTTGCCGGCGCTTCTCGGCCTGCTTCGCCTTCGTCGTCTGTCTGGGTGTCACAGCCCTCAGCGAGGGGAAGGACACCGGGGACCAGTCTGACGCACCCCACTGACAGCTGATGCCCTTCGGGGTCAAGTCGTGACGAGCGGCAGTCGGGCAGCCGGGAGCAAGTTGTGCACAGGCCCCGCTTCGAACCGACTCTCAGGCTCTCTCTAGTTGGTCTTAGTAGTAGGGCCTGTGGATACGGTGGATAACCGCGTTTTCCCAGCTCAGGCCGGAAATTTTATCCACCGACCCTGTGGATGGAACCGGTGGACAACTCACGGTTCCTGTGGAGAACGAAAAGTTGTGCACACCCCGTCCACAGGGGAAGGCCCTTTATCCCCAACTGCGTCCCCAGGTTTACCCACGTTTCCCACAGCCCAACCTGGCACCTTCATGTGACGCCTTTCACTCAACCCGGTGAGCAGGTGCGTCAGGTTGCCGAACAGTGGACAACGCTGTGGAGAACCCCCTCCTGCCTGGGGAAAACGCCCCCCAACCTGGGGAAACCCGGTGGACAACTCTCAGCCCCACCTGTGGACACCCCTTCTGTCCACACCCTGTGGATAACTCTTATCCACGAATCCACAGCCCCCTGACCTGCCCCGATGATCTCCCACACCCCCAGCCTGTGGACACAGTCTGGACAACTCCACAGTCCCCAGCCTGTGGAAGCAAAAAACTCGCCGAATCTGTGGACGAACCCCGTAACCCCAACAAAATTCGAACACCCCACCCCCCCCACCCACCACCCCCCGACCCGAGGCACCGGTGGCGTAGCCGATCAAGTACGTGGAACGCGTAGGTCATCGCGCACATCGACGTGGCTCGGCGCCGCCTTTGGTGCTGACGGCAGGTCAGCCGCACGCGAGGCGGGCGCCGCGTCCCTGCGGCCGGCCGACGCGCGGCTTGTCGGAGCGTGTCGA
>NZ_JBTYMC010000095.1:0-22368 GCF_054880855.1 Streptomyces sp. S6
CTCCACCCCTCCCAGGCTTCGGCCGCACGCCCCCGCGAGGCCGTGCGCGCCGGCGTCCCGGACAAGCCTCCACCTCGGACCCGCGCTTCCCTGTGACTCACCCCACCCCGAGGCCCCAGGGCCTGCCCGTCCTGGTTCGGCTCCCGGCCTGCATGAACACTCACCTTGAGCCCCGCCCGCGTCGAGCTGGGCGCCGGGCACGCCTTCGCCTCGGGTCCAGCCCTGCTCCGAGGCTCCGGGCGCGTGCTCGTCCCGCTCGGGCTGCCGGGGAGTGGCCGCCCCGGGCCAACCGCGCCCCCGGCGCTTCGGGCACACGCTCACCCAGGACTCGCCCCCACCCCGAGGTTCGCGTTTTCTCACCATCCTTCTGTACGGTCCCGTCGGTGGACATCACCGCTCGCGCCTGGATCGTCGCCGACTACGACACGGGGGAGGTGCTCGCGGAGCGGAACTCGCATCTGCGGCTGGCGCCGGCCTCCACGTTGAAGATGCTGTTCGCGGACACCCTGCTGGGGAAGTTCGCGAGGACGGAGCGGCACACCGTGCGGGCGCCGGAGCTGGCGAGCGTGCCGGAGGGGTCGAGTCTCGTCGGGATCAAGGCGGGGGTGACGTACAGCGTCGAGGACCTGTGGCACGGGGTGTTCCTGCGGTCCGGGAACGACGCCGTGCGGGTGCTGGCCGGGATGAACGGGGGGATCGAGCGGTCCGTCGCCGAGATGCGGGCCAAGGCCGCCGATCTCCAGGCGCTCGACACGTACGTGGTAAGCCCTGACGGGTACGACCACCCCCGGCAGTACTCCTCCGCCTACGACCTGACCCTGATGGCCCGCAGCGGACTCAGGAACGACGACTTCAGGGCGTACTGCGGGACGCGGACCGCGCGGATCGGCGGCACCGGTATCGAGAACACCAACCGCCTGCTGTGCGGCTCGCACGGCGTGAAGCCGTACGCCGGGATGATCGGCGTCAAGAACGGCTACACCAGCAACGCGGGCAACACGTTCACCGGAGCGGCGACGAGGAACGGGCGGACCCTCATCGTCACCGTGCTGCATCCGAAGAGCGGGCTCAACGCGGTGTACGAGGAGAGCCGGAAACTCCTCGACTGGGGCTTCACACAAGGGAGTTCGGCGAAACCCGTCGGCACGCTCGCCGACCCGCTCAGCGCGGGCGGGGCCAAGGTCTCGCACAACTCACCGCGCGGCGCGGGCGGTTCGGCGGGGACGGCGGTCGACGACGACAGCATGGGGTGGGCGCTGCCGGTCGGGGGCGTGGTGGCGGCGGCACTGTTCGGCGGGGTGTACGCGCTGCGCAACCGGCGGACGAAGAAGGCCACCTCTGAAACCACCCCTGAAACGAGCCCGGACAACAAGGCCGGCGACTCCAAGAAGCCTTCTCCCGAAGAGAGCTGAGCCACCGCCGCCACCGCCGGCCCCTTCGCCCCACCCCTGTACGACAGTCGCCCCACGACCCCGGTGCGCACCTCGCGATCCGCGAGGCCCACCCCCACCCGGTGCCGTGGGACGACTGCCCCCTCCCCCCTCGGAGTGGCCTACGGAACTCCCTCACTCAAGTGTGAAGTTCCCGTGGAGAAGAGTTGAGCATAGGTCCGCTAACCCCCGCAATAGGGTGGACTGTCAAATTCCGCTTGTGTGGACACGATCACCCCCGCCCCACGTACGGCATCCCCGTCGCCAGCACCGTCACGAACTGCATGTTCGCCTCCAACGGCAGCTCAGCCATGTGCCGTACGGTCCGCGCGACATCGCCGACGTCCATCACCGGCTCCGCCGCGACCTCCCCGTTCGCCTGGAGCACCCCCGCCCGCATCCGGTCCGTCATCTCGGTCGCCGCGTTCCCGATGTCGATCTGACTGACCGCGATCCCGTACGAACGCCCGTCCAGCGCAAGGGACTTGGTCAACCCGGTCAGCGCATGCTTGGTCGCGGTGTACGGCGCCGACTGCGGGCGCGGCGTATGCGCAGAGACGGAACCGTTGTTGATGATCCGCCCACCCCGCGGGTCCTGACCCTTCATCACCCGGTACGCCGCCCGCGCACACAGGAACGCCCCGTTGAGATTCGTGTCCACGACATGCCGCCACGCGTCGTACGCCAACTCCTCGAACGGCACACCCCCCGGCCCGAACGTCCCCGCGTTGTTGAACAACAGGTCCAACCGCCCCGGCACGGCACCGAAGACGCGCTCCACATCCTCCTCACGCGCCACATCGGCCCGCACGACCCGGCACCCGGCCTCCGGCACCAGCGCCGCAGTCGCCGCCAGCTTGTCTTCCGTACGTCCCGCCAACACCAACGACCAACCGGCCCGCGCCAGTTCGACGGCGACGGCCCGCCCGATACCCGAACCGGCACCGGTCACCACTGCGACTTTGGAGTCCATGCCTCCGAAGACTAGGCCGACACCCCGCTACGCGGACGGCGCCTCACCCGCCGGCGGCCAAGCGTCCCCCCACTGCACGTCCCGCGCCGCCCGGTACAACCCCCCATGCCGTTTGGTCACCGTCGTCCGCCCCAACTCCCCGTCCCCCGAACACAGTTCCAGCAACACCTGCCCCTTGCGAATCTGCGGCCGCCGCACCACCCGCGCACCGGCGGACGTCACCGGCACCCGGGTAGCCGCCACATACGCGAACTTCTCGTCCTCGTACGGCAGCGATCCCCCCTTGACCTGCCGATGCAGGGACGACCGGCTGACCCGTGCCGAGAAGTGACACCAGTCGCTGCCGGGGACGATGGGGCACGCCCCGCTGTGCGGACAGGGCGCGGCGATCCGGTAACCGCTCTCGATCAACGCGTCCCGCGCCTCGACGACCCGCGCGTACCCGTCAGGCGTCCCCGGCTCGACGATCACGACGGACGTCGCCCCGCTCACCCCGGCCAGCAGTGCGGCCCGGTCACCCGGCGTCAGCTCGTTGAGGACGTACGACACGGTCACCAGATCAGTACCCTCCGGCACCCGCAACGCCGCCCCGATCCGCGCCCGCTCCCAACGCACCCCGGACAACGCGGAGTTGGCAGCGGCGATCTCCCGCCCCAGGGCGAGCGCGGGCTCGGCCCAGTCCAGCACGGTCACCTCACGGGACCCCGGCCACACCGCCTGCACGGCCCAGGTCGCGGCGCCGGTCCCGCCACCGACGTCCACATGGCTGCCCGGCGTCCACTCCGGCACGGTCTCGGCGAACGCGTCCAGCGCCGAGCACACCGCCTCGAACGTCGCCGGCATCCGGTACGCGGCGTACGCGGCGACGTCCGCACGGTCCCGCAGGATCGGCGCGTGCGTCGGTGTCGCGCCCCGATAGCTGGCGATCAGCCGGTCCACCGCCTGGGCCGCCTGCCGAGGCGGCAGCCCATCGAGGAGCGAGTCGAGGGCGGTACGGAGGGATTCGGCCGAGTTCACACCCTGATTCTCTCAGGTCCCGCACGCACTCCGCTCCACACACCCCTCACACCCCGGCTCCCCGCGCAGCCCGAGCCACCCGGGTCCCCGCCCGAGCCCTCGGTCCGCTCCCACCCTGCCGCCGCCCCGGATGCACCGTGTTCGCCAGCATCACCAAGAACGTGTCCGTGGCCCGGTCCACCACCAACGACGTCCCCGTGAACCCGGTGTGCCCCGCGGCCCCCCGCCCCGCCAACTCCCCCATGAACCAAGCCTGATCGACGGCGAACCCCAGCCCCGGCGGATCGAGCAGCAACTCCACGTGATCGCTCCCGAGGATCCGCGCGGTCCCATAGGAGCCCCCGTTCAACAGCGTCCGGCAGAACACCGAAAGATCCCGCCCCGTGGAGAACAACCCGGCGTGCCCGGCCACCCCGCCCAACGCCCAGGCGTTCTCGTCATGCACCTCACCCCGGATCATCCCCCGGTCCACCTTCCCCCACGGCCGCCGCTGATCCTCGGTCGCCGCCGCCCCGGGACAGGGCCCGAAGTCGGTCGAGGCCATCCCCAGCGGCCGGGTGATCCCCTCATGGATCAGGACGTCGAGCGTCCGACCGGTGACCCGCTCCAGTAACTGTTGCAGCAACAGCATGTTGAGATCGGAGTACACGTACGACCCCGGTTCACTCACCGGCTCCTCCGCCCGCAGCACCGCGAGCCGCTCGGCGTCGTCCGCACACGCGTAGAGCGGCAGCTCGGGCCGGAACCCGGAGGTATGCGTGAGGAGCTGCCGGACGGTCGTCCCACCCCGCCGCACCCCGCTGAACCCGGGCAGAAACGCGCTCACCCGCGCATCGATCCCGAGCCGCCCCCGCTCGATCTGCTGGACAGCGGCGACGGACGTGAACAGCTTCGTCAGGGACGCGAGGTCGAACGGCGTCTCCGACGTCATCGGAACCCACTCGTCCGGCGGCAGCTCGACGGCCGTGACCCCGTCGTACGAGGCGAACCGCGACGCCCAGCCCACCGCCTCCCGCACCGCGACCACCGGCCCGCGCCCGGCGAACACGACCACGCCCGCCGCCCAGGGATGCGGACCGGCGGTCAGCGCGTGGACCTCGTCGACGAGCAGGCCCAGTTCCTCCGCGTCGAGGCAGGCACGGTCCGGGGTACCGGGTCGGAGTCTCGGCGCGTTCAGTTCTCGGCCCCCTCGGCATCAGCGCCGGCACCGGCACGGATCTTCCACGGACGGCACAGTCCCACAAAACATCCCACCGCCACCACGGACGCCACCACCTGCACGACCGCCATCGGCACTGCCGTGTGCTCCCCGGCGACCCCCACCAGCGGCGACGCCACCGCCCCGACGAGGAACGACGACGTCCCGAGCAGCGCCGACGCGGACCCGGCGGAGTGCTTGGTGCGCAGCAGCGCCAGCGTCTGCGCGTTCGGCAGACTCAGCCCCATCGCGGACATGAGAACGAAGAGAGCGATTGCCACGGGTACCAGCCCGACCTCCCCGAACACCCCGGTCGTCATCAGCAGCAGCGCGACCGACGCGGTGAGGCCGACCAGCAGCCCCGCCCCGAGCACCCGGTCCAGCCGCACCCGCCCGACCAGCACCTTCCCGTTGAGCTGCCCGACGCCGATCAGCCCCACCGAGTTGAGCCCGAACAGCAGGCTGTACGTCTGCGGCGAGGCCCCGTAGATCTCCTGGATCACGAACGGCGACGCTGAGATGTACGCGAACAGCGCGGCGAACGCGAACCCGCCGGTCAGCATGTAACCGGTGAAAGCGGTGTCAGCGAGCAGCCCCCGCATCGAGCGCAGCGCCTCACCCACCCCGCCCTCGTGCCGGTCGGCGGGCTCCAGGGTCTCCGGCAGCCTCGCCCACACCAGGGCCGTCAGCAGCACACCGACACCGATCAGGACGACGAACACGCCCCGCCAGTCCGTGAGGCGCAGGATCTGCCCGCCGATCAGCGGGGCCACGATCGGCGCGATCCCCGAGATGAGCATCAGCGTCGAGAAGAACCGCGCCATCGCGTCACCGTCGTACAGATCACGCGTCACCGCCCGCGCGATCACGATGCCCGCCGCACCCGCGAGACCCTGGACGAGCCGGAAGGCGACCAGTGTCCCGATGTCGGGGGCGACGGCGCAGAGAGCGGTTGCGACGACGTACACCACGAGCCCGGCCAGCAGGGGACGCCGCCGCCCCCACCGGTCGCTCATCGGGCCCACGACCAACTGCCCCAGCGCCATGCCCGCGAGGCACGCGGTGAGCGTGAGCTGCACGGTCGCGGCGGGGGCGTGCAGGGAGTCGGTGACCTCCGGGAGCGCAGGGAGGTACATGTCCATCGACAGCGGGGGAGTGGCGGTCAGCCCGCCCAGCAGCACGGTGACCAGCAGCCCCGTACGCCGCCGGGCGGCGAGAGCCGGTGACACGTCCCCCTGCGTCGCCTGAGATATCGGTGCCCCACCCTTGGGCATGTGCCCCTCCCTCTTCTCCCGGTCCGCCACCTATGCTCTCAGCTCGACAGAAGTGCTCGAACTGTGCGGACGGAAGCGTGGACCCGATGACGGCGGACAGCGTGCGGTGGGGAATCCTGGCGACCGGCGGAATAGCCGCCGCCTTCACGGCGGACCTCATCGATCTCCCCGACGCGGAGGTCGTAGCAGTCGCCTCCCGCACGGAAGACAGCGCGAAAGCGTTTGCCGAACGTTTCGGCATCCCTCGCGCGTACGGCGACTGGGCGTCACTCGCCGCGGACGACGACATCGACGTCGTCTACGTCGCGACCCCGCACTCCGCGCACCGAGCCGCCGCCGGACTCTGCCTGGAGGCGGGGAAGGCCGTCCTGTGCGAGAAACCCTTCACGCTGAACGTCCGTGAGGCCGAGGAACTCGTCGCCCTCGCCCGCGCGAACGACCGCTTCCTGATGGAGGCGATGTGGATGTACTGCAACCCGGTCATCCGCCGCGTCAAGGACCTGGTCGACGACGGTGTGATCGGCGAAGTCCGCACCGTCCAGGCCGACTTCGGCCTCGAAGGGCCCTTCTCCCCGACCCACCGCCTGCGCGACCCCGCCCAGGGCGGCGGCGCGCTCCTCGACCTCGGCGTCTACCCCGTCTCCCTCGCCCACCTCTTCCTGGGCGAACCCTCGGGCATCTCCGCCCGCGCGGCCCTCTCCCCGGAGGGCGTCGACCTCCAGACCGCCCTCTCCCTCTCCTGGGACTCCGGCGCGTTGGCCACCCTCCACTGCTCCCTCGTCGGCGGCACCCCCACCGCCGCCTCCATCACCGGCACCAAGGGCCGCATCGACCTCCCCTCCGGCTTCTTCCACGCCGACCGCTTCACCCTCCACCGCGTGGGCCGCGACCCCGAGGAATTCCCCCACGCCCCGTCCGACGGCCCCGCCAGCGGCCTCCGCTACGAGGCCCTTGAGGTCATGCGGGCGCTGCGAGCCGGCGAGAAGGAGTCGTCGCTGGTCCCCCTGGACGGCACGCTGGCCGTCATGCGGACACTGGACACGGTCCGGGGACAGATCGGAGTGCGGTACCCGGGGGAAGAAGAGTAAGGAGACGCCCCGCCTTAACCTGACCCCATGCCCACCAGAACCCCCGACGCGTCCCGCCGCAGCGAGACGTCCCGCCGCGCCATCTACGCCGCCGCTCTGAGCCTCGTCGCTGAGAACGGTTACACGAGGACGACCATCGAGGGCATCGCCTCCCGCGCCGGCGTAGGCAAACAGACCATCTACCGCTGGTGGGGTTCGAAGGCGGACGTCCTGCTGGAAGCGTTCCTGGACCTGGGGGAACGCCAGTCGAACGAACTGGACACCGAGAACACCTCCGCCCTCCCCGACACCGGCGACCTCTCCGCCGACCTCAAACTCGTCCTCCGCGCCACCATCGACAACCTCCTCGACCCCCGCTTCGACGCCCCCGCGCGAGCCCTCAGCGCGGAGGGCCTCATGGACGAGAACCTGGGCCGAGCCGTCGTCGCAAGATTGCTGGAACCCAATTTCGCCCTGTACATCACCAGACTCCGATCCGCGAGGGAATCAGGCCAACTCCGCCCGGAGATCGACCCCAGAATCGCCCTGGAACTCTTCACAGCCCCCATCGCCCAACGCTGGCTCCAACGCACAGGCGAACTGACCTACACCTACACAGACACGTTGGTCGACTACGCCCTACAGGGCCTAGCCCCCTCTCCCAACACAGCACACCCAATCTCCACGAACGCCGGTTGAGTGCCCACCAACTCAGCCACCGTCTCCGGCCACCGGCCGCGAAGGAGCCGAAGGGGCGCGTCGGTGTCGAGGACACGATCGCGCGGAGGCCCGAAGGGCTGAGCACGTTCGTGTCCTCGACACCGACTGAGGCGCCCCGCAGGCGAGAGAGCAAATGTCACGCGCCGGGCCAGCCCAACAACCACCGCCCACAAAAACCAAACCCCGCAACGCAGCCCCACAAAACCCACCCCCACCCCCACCCCGCCCCCTATGTCCCCACAAGCCCCCCGATTCCCCACCCGGCCAAGCCATAAGGCATGCTGTCCGCACCACAGTGACGCGAGGGGACAGATGAGCGCGGAGGCGATCGGCCGGAGCGGCCTGAGGGTCAGGCTGGGACAGTGGCTGCGCAAGGCCACCCCGGACACGGACACCGCCGCCGACAGAGCGAGCCTGCTGCTGGCCGCCGCGCAGGCCGGACTCCCGCTCGCCCCCGCCGCCCACCCGGCCCCCGGCTACCGCTGCTCCTGCGACCGGGTCGGCTGCCCCACCCCGGCCCGCCACCCGATCTCCTTCGCCTGGCAGACCCAGTCCACCACCGACCACGCACAGATCGAGCGCTGGGCCCACAACCAGCCGCAGGCGAACTTCATCACGGCGACCGGCACCACCCACGACGTCCTGGACGTCCCCCTGGCGGCCGGCCAGGACGCACTCCACCGCCTCCTCGCAGCCGGCGTGGACGTGGGCCCGGTGGCCGAGTCCGACGACGGCCGCCTCCTCTTCTTCACCCTCACCCGAGGCACCCCGGACGACGAGGACGAATGGTGGCCCTGCGAACTGGACTGCCACCCCGAGACGATGGACGAACACCCGGGCCTGCGCTGGCACTGCCGGGGCTCGTACGTCCTGGTCCCCCCGGCCCGCCTCCCCGGCGACGACGGCCGGTCGGTGCACTGGGTACGCGGCCCGGAACACCCCCTCCCGGACCCCCTGACCCTCCTGGAGCTCCTGACGGACGCCTGCGCGAAACACGCCCAGGACGAGACGAGCACCACTTGGCCCCTCAGGACCTGAGTACTACCTCGCCGGTACTACGGGACACCCCCAACCCCAAAGGGCTCACTCCCCCTTGGCCCCCGTCAGCCCCTCCACCCGGCTCAACAACGCCACCTTCCCGTCCCCGACCCCCTTCATCGGATCGACGGCGACCACGTTCGACACGAACTCCATCGTCAGCGACTGCTTGATCTCCCCGGTCGTCAACGCCTTCACACTCGCGTTCTGCGCCGGCACGGCCGTCCCGGCGGCAGCCGTCTGCTTCGTGTAGCTGTGCCCGGAGAAGAACACCAGCGCCCCACCGTCAGCGGTCCGCACCGCGATCGGCCGGTAGTCGCTGTCGTTCAACGCCTCGTCGATGTACTGCGTGGCGAGGCCGGGCCGAGTCGTCTTCTCCCGGTCCGCCCGCAGCGCACTGGTGAACGCCCCGTCGGCGAAGGCCCCCTGGCCGGTCTTCAGATACTCCGCGTACGCCGCGCTCAACCTGTCGGTGGAGACGGCGAGTTCGGGCGAGGAGGCCGGCACCTCCTCGACGTATCCCTGGGCGTCCCGCTTGAACTCGGGCAGCGCCCCCGGCGAGACCAACGTCAGGAACGCCGCCTGCCAGGGCTCGGCGATGTCGTTGCGCGTGAACGCCAGCAGCCACCGCTGCGCCCCGCCCTGATTGGCCCGCGCGTCGGCGACGAACCAACGCGGCCAGCCCGCCTTCCGGGGGATCGTGACCTGGACGTCCGACAGGGCCAGCGGCCGATGGTTCGGGTTCCCCCCGGGATCGGTGATCTTCCCGGCCTTCAGCCGCGCCGAGTCGATGACCCCCAGCGGTCCGGTCGTGTACACGGCGTCCAGCGAACTGTCGTACGCCTTGTCGGCCTTGTTGTACGCCGCCGTGAACTCCTGGACCGCCCGCACGGCTTCGGCCGGGGTGGTCGTCGGGACGATCTCACGTTCCCCGTGGACCACCACACAACCGCTCGCCGTGAGGGACACACCGGTCAGTACGACCGCTATGAGCGCGTTCCGGTCACGCCTGCGCAGCCTGATCATCAGGTGACTTCACCTTCCTCTTCCCGGAGGCGAACCCTACCGGGGCGAGGAAGAGCGCGAGCGTCGGGACCAAGTACAGGAGCCACACCGTGACTTGGAGGACGGTCGGATCGGGCTGGAAGTTGAGTACCCCCTTGAGCAGCGTCCCGTACCAGCTGTCCGGCGGAATGGTGTCGCTGATGTCGAACGCCAGCTTGTTCAGTCCGGGCACCCACCCGGCCTCCTGCAAGTCGTGGAACCCGTAGGCGAGTACGCCCGCCGCGACGACGACCAGCATCCCCCCGGTCCACGTGAAGAACTTCGCGAGGTTGATCCGCAGCGCCCCCCGGTAGAACAGCCACCCGAGCAGGACGGCGGTGGCGAGACCGAGTCCGGCCCCGACCAAGGGCCTCGGCGTCCCGTCCCCGGCCGCGTGCACGGACGTCCAGATGAACAGGGCCGTCTCAAGGCCCTCCCGCCCGACGGCGAGGAACGCGGTGGCGACCAGCGCGCCCGTCCCCATCGCGAGCGCCGCGTCCAGCTTGCCGTGCAGCTCGGCCTTCAGGTGCCGCGCGGTGCGCCGCATCCAGAACACCATCCATGTCACGAGCCCCACCGACACGATCGACAGCGACCCGCCGAGCGCCTCCTGCGCCTCGAACGTCAGCTCCTGGGAGCCGAATTCGAGCGCGGACCCGAACGCGAGGGCGATCACGACGGCCGTGCCGACCCCGAGCCAGATCGGCTTGAGCGCGTCCCGCCGCCCGGTCTTGACCAGATAGGCGATGAGGATGCAGACGACGAGACTGGCCTCAAGCCCTTCCCGCAGCCCGATCAGGTAGTTGGAGAACACGTCTACGCCCCCTTGCCTTCGAACAGGCTCCGGCCCCACCAGTCGTCCGCGTCCCGCACCCCCGGCGGCACCGCGAACACCCCCGAACCCACGTGCTGGATGTACTCGTTGAGCGCGTCGGTCGCCAAGTGCCCCTGGATCTTGATGAATCCCTCGCGCACGTCACGCTGGTACGCGAGGAAGAACAGCCCCGCGTCCAGCCGCCCGAGCCCGTCGGTGCCGTCGGTGAAGGAGTAGCCGCGCCGCAGAATGGTCGACCCCCCGTTGGACTCGGGGTGCGCGAGCCGCACATGCGCGTCGGGCTTCATCGCCTTCAGGAACGGCTCGTCGTGCTCCTTGGCCTTCCCGACCGGCGCCCCTTCGCCCTTGTCCCGCCCGAAGACGTCCTCCTGCTCCTGGAGGGAGGTCCGGTCCCACGTCTCGATGTGCATCCGGATCCGCCGGGCGACGAGATACGACCCACCGGCCATCCACGCCGGCCCGTCCTTCTCTGTCGCCCACACGAACTTGTCCAGCCGGTCCGTCTCCGTGCCCGCGATGTTGCGGGTGCCGTCCTTGAACCCCATGAGATTGCGCGGGGTCTGGGCGTCCGGAGTCGTCGACGACGTCTTCCCGAACCCGAGTTGGGACCACCGCACCACGACTTTCCCGAACCCGATCCGCGCGAGGTTGCGGATCGCGTGCACGGCGACCTGCGGATCATCGGCACAGGCCTGCACACACAAGTCCCCGTTGGACCGCGCCAAGTCCAGCGCCTCACCGGGGAATTGCGGCAGATCGACCAACGCCTCGGGCCGCTGCCCTGCAAGCCCGAACTTCGCGAACAACGACGGCCCGAACCCGATGGTCAGCGTCAGCCGCGAAGGCTTCAGCCCGAGCGCCTCGCCCGTGTCGTCCGGCGGCGCCTCCGCCAGCCCCCCGAACGCGCCTTCCCCGACAGCCTTCCCGGCGGTCATCCGCCGAGCCGCCTCGGTCCAGTCCTTCAACAACTGCACAAACTCCGCCCGGTCACCGGTGGTGACATCGAACGCGGCGAAATGCAGCCGGTCTTGTACGGCGGTCGCGATACCGGCCTGGTGGACGCCGTGGAAATCGACAGCGGTGTCGGGGTCGGCGGATCCGGTGTCGCCGGAGACCGCCACAGCGGCGGTACCGGCCGCCACCGCACCGAGCGCGAGCCCGGCGCCGCCCCACCCCAACAGGGCACGCCGCGAAGGGGATTCAGTCATCGCCGGACTCCTTACTTGACCACGGCCGCGGCGAGCTTGGAGAGCGGCTCGGCGAGTGCGTTCACCGCGTCCGACAGCTCCTTGCGCTGGGCCTCGGTCACCTTGTCGTAGGAGACGAAGTCGTAAGTCGCCTTGTCCGCGCGGTACTTGTCGAGGAGGGTGTTCAGCGCGGCGAACTGCTTGTCCAAATCGGCGACCAGGGAGGCGTTGTTCTTCTGGGCGATCGGCCGCAGCAGCGTGTACGCCTGCTGGGCGCCCTCGACGTTCGCCTTGAAGTCGACGAGGTCGGTGTGCGAGTAGCGGTCCTCCTCGCCGGTGACCTTGCCGGTGGCGACCTCGTCGAGGAGTTCCTTGGCGCCGTTGGCCATCGAGGTCGGGGTGATCACGGCGGTGCCGACGCGCTGCTGCCAGTCGGTGAGGTCGGTGACGAGCTTCGCGGCGAGCGCCTTCTCCTCGGCGCCGATCTTCTTGTCCTGCCAGAGGGCCTTCTCCAGGCGGTGCCAGCCGGTCCACTTCTGGCCCGGCTCCAGCCCGTCCGCGCGGGTGTCGACGAGCGGGTCGATGTCCCCGAACGACTCGGCGACCGGTTCCGTGCGCTCCCAGCCGATCCGGGACGGCGCGTACGCGGCCTGCGCGGCGGCGAGGTTCCCGGCCTGGATCGCGTCCGTGAAGACCTTCACCTTCGGCAGCGTCTCCTCGGCCTGCTGTTCCGCGTACTCGCGGTACTCGGCGACGGCCTTGTCGAGCCGGGGGTCGCGCTTCGCCGCCGACTTCCCGGTCACGGACAGCGCCTGGCGGATGCCCTTGCCCTTCATGCCGGGCTTGCAGGCGATCTGGTAGTCACCGGCCTTCACCTCGGCGGTCAGCCGCTGCTTGGTGCCCGCCCCGATGTTCTCCCGCTCCGAGACGATCCGGTCGTCCGGGAACAGCAGATAGACCTCGGTGACCTTCGACCCCTTGTTCTCGATGGCGAGTTCGACGTGCCCCGCCGAGATCTCCTTCTTCGACGTCTCACACTTGTCGTCCGTCGCGGTCACCTTCACGACACGGTCGCCGTCCTCGGCCCCGCTCTTCTCCGTGCAGCCCGTGACGGCGGTCAGGGCGGCGAGGGTCGCGGCGGCGGTGACGACGGTGAGTCTGGCGGCACGCATGCGGGCACTCCCGAGTGGCTGAAAAAGTACGTGACGGGGCTCACAAGGTTCAGTGAGGCTTGCCTAACTTAGCTCAGGCTTACCTAGGGCATACCCCTGCGCGCAGTGATTCACCTCTCAAAGTCGCCGTCCGGGAACGGGATGATCACGGTGACCTAAAACGGACGCAATGTGACCGTCAAGGGAACTTCAAAAGGCGCACAATCCCCCTATGTCGAGAGCCCGCCGTGAACTCCTCGGCCCCCGCGCCCTGGTCCTGGACGTCGAGAACCCCGCCGACCCCCCTCTCCGCTTCGAGTCGGCGGACGGCGGCAGAATCCTGCTCCGCCAGAATGGCCACCCCCGCCTCCTGGCCAAGGTCGAACAGGCCGGCCAAGGCGTCCACTTGACCCGCCTCGACGGCTACACCTCCCCGCTCCCCCCGATCG
Organism: Streptomyces sp. S6; assembly: GCF_054880855.1. Taxonomy (NCBI): domain Bacteria; kingdom Bacillati; phylum Actinomycetota; class Actinomycetes; order Kitasatosporales; family Streptomycetaceae; genus Streptomyces; species Streptomyces sp. S6. The sequence goes on from NZ_JBTYMC010000095.1 coordinate 13,384, forward strand.
GCGCGGCACGCACACCACTCAACTGGCCCCACCAGTACGCGAGATGGCTGGAGGACTCCCCGAGCGGACCTCTCCACACCTCCCGCTGGCACCTGTACGACCGCGACATCTTCCCCCCGTACGTCTGGCACGCTCCCGACCTCGTCCGCACCTGGCCCGCCGCTCACCTCGACTGGTCCGCTCACGGCTGGCACGGCGTCGTCCCCCTGCGCCCCCTCTCCCCGCCGGACGCCCCGAGAGTCAAGGCGCTCCGGAAGCGGGCACGGGAGGGCACCCTCGCGCCGGTGCTCCTCTGGTGGGTCACGGCGTTGGACGGCTGGCTGCTGCTGGACGGCCACGACAGAGCGGTGGCGGCGCTGGAGGAGGGCGGGACGCCGCCGTGCGTCGTGCTGGCGAGGGTGTCGGACGAGGAGGACTGGCGGCGAGACGCGGCGGACCTGACGGAACATCACCAGCAGGCGCGGCACGGTGATTTGAAGCCACATCCTCACAGAGACGACCACCTCGCCCACGCCCTCGCCGCCCTCCCGTACGACGAAGCCCGCACCCGTTCCTGGCCACTCCCCGGCGGAGCCCTCGCCTGGGACCGAACGGCTGCCCGAGCGGTGTTTCAATTCCCGGGTGACTGATTACGACGTCCTCCGCGTCTTCTGCGCCCCCGGCGGAGGGTATGGCAACGAACTCGGTGTGATCCGGGACGGCTCACGGATACCCGAGCGGGAAGAGCGGCAGGAGCTGGCGGCCAAGCTCGGCTTCAGTGAGACCGTGTTCGTGGACGACCCGGAGCGCGGGGTGATCGACATCTACACCCCCTCCCTCCGCCTCCCCTTCGCCGGCTACCCCTGCGTGGGGACGGCCTGGCTCCTGGACGTCCCGGAGCTGGTGACCCCGGCGGGGGTCGTCGGCGCCCGGCTGGACGGGGAGTTCAGCTGGATCGAGGCCCGCGCGGAGTGGGCCCCGCCGAGAACGTTCCGCCAGTACGCGACCGCCGAGGAGGTCGACGACCTGCCGATACCCCCGCCGGGGGAGTGGATCTACGCGTGGGCATGGCTGGACGAGGCGGCCGGCCGCGTCCGCGCGCGAGCCTTCCCCGGCCGGAACGACGGCATCGACGAGGACGAGGCGACCGGCGCGGCGGCGATCCTCCTCACGGACCGGCTGGGCCGAGCGCTGAACATCACGCAGGGCGCGGGATCGCAGCTCCTCACCGCGCCGCAGCCGTACGGGTGGGTGGAGGTGGGGGGTCGGGTGTTTCTGGAACGGTGAGCGAAAGTCGTACGGGATGACTAGCGGGAGACCGGTCTGCGATCGAGGAAAAGGCGCGATACTGGGGGTGATCGCCCGCCTGGAGTGAGGAGAGCTCATGAGCGCGCAGTACGTCGAGTCGTCCCACCCGGGATTCCCCCCGCTCAAGACCGTGGCCGACATCCGGGCTGCTCTGAGGGAAGGCCGGGGATTCCCCGGTGACAAGGAGGACTTCGAGGTCGACCTCGCGCGCGCCCTGGACGCTTCCACGGCCGCCGACCTCGGCAAGGTCGCCGAAGTGATCGTCGACTACCGGGGCCGTATCCGGCTGTACTCGGACCCCGGGTTCGACGGTGCGCTCCAGGAGGGCCTCGAAATCGCCGCGAAGATCAAGAAGGGTGAGCTGGGTTGAGTCACGTGGTGGCCGTCGTGTCGGACGTGGCGGCGCAGCGGCTGGAACTGCTCGGCCCGGTGGCCCGACAGGCGGTCGAGGAGCTGCTGAAGGAGTTGGAGGCCACTCCGAGGCTCGGTGTCCTGCGGCGTGTCGGGGCCGGCGGACGCCAGGAGGTGTACAAGACCAAGCTCGAACCGCGCGAGGGGATGCCGGGTCTGGCCGTGGCCTACGTGTACCTTCCGGACCCACCCCCAGCAGCGGCCGTGATCATAGCGATCACCCCCGACGACCCGACCGAAGAGCCCTGGCTCTGACCCCCGCCCCACCCCTCACGCACTCACCGCGAACTCCTCCCCCAACCCCCGAAACACCCCGCTGTTCAACGCGAACGCCCGCTTGCACTCCCCCACGATCCGCTGCCTCTCCAACTCGTCCACCGGCACGGCATCCAGCAGCTCCCGGTACCCCCGCTTGAAGGCGGCCGGATTCCCGATCTCCTCGAAGACGTAGAACCGCACCCCGTCGCCCTTGCGCTCGAACCCCCACGTCCGCTCGGCCTTGTCGCGGATGATCTGCCCGCCGGAGAGGTCGCCGAGGTACCGGGTGTAGTGGTGGGCGACATACCCCCCGGCCCACTCCTCGGCGCACACGCGGACGCGATCCGCGTACACCTGGGTGGCCGGCAACGCGGAGAGCCCGTCCCGCCACCGAGGCCCTCGCAGATGCGCGAGGTCCCGCTCCAGCGCCCGCAGCCGCAGCAGCTCCGGCCGGACGAACGGCCCGGCGACGGGATCCCCGGCGAGCCGCTCGGCGCCCGCCTCCAGCGCCTCGTACACGAACCACAGCTGCTCGGTGTAGCGGGCGTACGCGTCGACGCCCAGCCGCCCGGCGAGCAGGTCGGACATGAAGGTCGAGGTCTCGGCCTCGACGTGCGCCTCGTGGGACGCGGTGCGGATGACGGTCGAGAAGGAGTCCATGTGGTCCACACCTTTTTGCCGACACTGTGTCGGTAAAAGCGTACAGAAAAAGACCCGGCCGGGGGAGAGGGCCGGGTCAGGGGTGGTTACGGCAGCGTCAGGATGTCCGCGCCGGTCTCCGTCACCACGAGCGTGTGCTCGAACTGCGCCGTCCGCTTGCGGTCCTTCGTGACGACCGTCCACCCGTCGTCCCACATGTCGTACTCGTGCGTCCCCAGCGTCAGCATCGGCTCGATCGTGAACGTCATACCGGGCTGGATCACCGTCGTCGCGTGCGGACTGTCGTAGTGCGGGATGATCAGCCCCGAGTGGAACGACGAGTTGATGCCGTGCCCCGTGAAGTCCCGCACCACGCCGTACCCGAAGCGCTTGGCGTACGACTCGATGACCCGGCCGATGATGTTGATCTGCCGGCCCGGACGGACGGCCTTGATGGCCCGGTTCAGGGACTCCCGCGTACGCTCCACCAGCAGCCGCGACTCCTCGTCCACCTCGCCGACCAGGTACGTCGCGTTGTTGTCGCCGTGCACGCCGCCGATGTAAGCGGTTACGTCGAGGTTCACGATGTCGCCGTCGCGCAGGACCGTCGAGTCCGGGATGCCGTGGCAGATGACCTCGTTGACGCTGGTGCACAGGGACTTCGGGAAGCCGCGGTAGCCGAGCGTCGAGGGGTAGGCGCCGTGGTCGCACATGTAGTCGTGCGCCACCTTGTCGAGGACGTCGGTCGTGACACCCGGCGCGATGTGCTTCGCCGCCTCCTCCATCGCCCGCGCCGCGATCCGGCCGGCGAGACGCATCGCCTCGACCGTCTCGGGCGTCTGCACCTCCGGGCCGGTGTACGGCGTCGGCGCGGGCTTGCCGACGTACTCGGGGCGCCGGATGTTCCCCGGGACGGAACGGGTGGGAGACAGCTCCCCTGGTACGAGCAGCGACTGGCCAGACATGACCACGAGTCTAACGATCGGGTATGAGGGACCATGTCGGTGGTGAGTCCGTCGGCGGAAACCGGTGAAAGGAGCCCTGTCATGGCCCTCTTCAAGAAGCGCACGGCCGGTAAACCCGGCGAGTGGTTCTACTGCCTGGAGCACAAGAAGGTCGAGGAAGGCCCCGACTGCCCCGGCAAGGACCGATTCGGCCCCTACGCCTCCCGCGAAGAGGCCCAGCACGCCATGGACACGGCCCGCGAACGCAACCTCCAGTGGGAGAACGACGCCCGCTGGAACGACGGCGCGGGCAAGGGCGGTGCGGCGGGCGACGGCAACGGCTGAAAGCGGTTACGGCAGATGGCCGAGGCCGACGCCGGGGCCCTTGCTGAAAGCGGTTACGACACCGTCGTCCCCGCCGTCTCCCGCTGCTCCCGCACCCGCAGCGCGTGGACGTCCGTCCGCGCGTCGTACCGCATCAGCGCCGGCAGGCACAGCGCGAGCAGCCCCACCGCGCCCACGCAGAGGACGCCGCCCGACCACATGGACGTCCGGATGCCGAACCACGCGGCGAAGGAACCGGAGCGGACCTGGCCGAGGGTCGGGCCGGCGGAGTAGGAGAGCAGCTCGATCCCGGCGAGCCGGCCGCGCAGCTCGTCCGGGACCGTCTGGTTCCACATCGCCGACCGGAAGATCCCGCTGACCATGTCGATCCCGCCGGCGACGGTCAGCAGGAGCAGCACCAGCCACACGTTCCCCACCAGACCGGCCCCCGCGACGGCCGCCCCGAACAGCGCGGACGTCAGCGCCACGACCGCCCCGTGCCGGTGCACCCGCGAGGTCCAGCCGCTCGTCAGACTCACCAGCAGCGACCCCAGCGGCAACGCCGAGTACATGAGGCCCAGCGCCCACGGCGCCCCCAACTCGTCGGCCAGGAACGGCAGGAGAGCCAGCGGCATCGCGAAGAACATCGCCGCGAGGTCCACCGCGTACGTCCCCAGCAGATCCTTGCGGCCCCACGCGTACCGCGCCCCCTCCAGGATCGCCGCGAGCGACGGCTCGGCCGCCTCGTGCGCCGCCGGGGACGCTGCGACGCCCGCCATCAGCAGCACCGACACCACGAACGTCACCAGATCCGCGCCGTACGCCCAGCCGAGCCCCGCGTAGGCCACCACGAGCCCCGCCAGCGCGGGCCCCGCGACCCCGCCGATCGTCCGCCGCAGCGAACTCAGCGCGGCGGCGGCCGGGAGGTGCTCGTGGGCGACGATCCGGGGCCACAGCGAGTCCAGCGCGGGCCGCTGGATCGAGGTGAGGACGGCGGTCAGCGCGGCGATCACGTACAGCGGCCAGATCAGCGGCGTCGGCAGCAAGGCGTTGCACAACAGGCCCGCGCTCAGCACCCCCTGCCCGGCCTCCGTCCACACGATCAGCTTCCGTTTGTCCACCGCGTCGGCCAGCGCACCCCCGTACAGCCCGAACACCACCAGCGGCACCAGTTCGACGGCCCCGATCGCCCCCACCGCCGCCGCCGACCCCGTCAACTCCTTGATCTGCACCGGCAGCGCGACGAACGTCAGGAAACTCCCGAACGACGAGACCAGCCCCGACAGCCACAGGAGCCGGAAGTCCCGGGAGGCGTGCCAGGGGCGGAGATCAGGGAGGAGGGCGGAGGGGGCCACGAGGGGACATGTTCAGGAAAAGGGCGCGGTGGGAGCAAACGGTTTTCCGCATGCGGGGCACGCCTCACCACGCCGCCGGCGGCGGAGCCGTCAGCGCCTCAGCCACCCTCGCCAGCCGGTCCCGGAACCGCTTGCGGCCCCGCCCCGGGACGACGGCCTGCTCCCCGGCGCCGGCGCTCACCAGATGCTGCACGGTGTCGAGATCCAGCTCGGCGCCCTCCGGCACGTCCAGCGTCTCGTGGGCCAGTGAGCCCAGCTCGCCGCCGCCGGGGCCGAGCGCGAGGACGGTCACCCCGGCCCGCCGGGCGGAGTGGACGCGCTCCAGGAGGGGGGCCGGCTCCGTAGGCGCCACCACGAGGAGCGTCTCCCCGCGCCGGGCCTGCTCGATACGGCCGGGGCCGACCGCGAGGTGCGCCGGGTCCGAGGTGCGCGCGCCGTGCCGGACCAGCGTCGGGGCCAGCTCGGGCGTACCGGACCAGGCGGCCTCGTCCACGAGGTGCGCCGCGAGGTGCCACGGCTCGTACTCCGGGGTGCCGACCAGCAGTAACCCGCCTCCGTGCGTCACCACCGACCCCCGTAGTACCTGGGAGAACCTCCGGGTCGTACTCATCCACTCGGTCCCGGCGAGCACTTCACGCAGCAAGGCGACACGTACGGCGTCCATGGGGGCGGATCCTGCCGCAGGCCGCCGGGGTCGGTCCGGGGTACTACGGATATTCACCCGTCCGGGGAGCGCGGGCGGGCCGCCCCCTACGGGTACTACGGGTATTACGGGTCTCGCCCCCGGTCAGGGACACCCGTCCGCCGCCCCACCCCGAAGTCGTAAAGTCGGCCCCATGACCTCTACGGACAGTGCACACAAGCCCACCCCCAAGGACCCCTGGGACCTCCCGGACGTCTCCGGACTGGTCGTCGGGGTGCTGGGCGGGACGGGCCCGCAGGGCAAGGGGCTCGCCTACCGGCTGGCGAAGGCCGGACAGAAGGTGATCATCGGCTCGCGGGCCGCCGAGCGCGCCCAGGAGGCGGCGGCCGAGCTGGGCCACGGCGTCGAGGGCGCGGACAACGCGGAGACCGCCCGCCGCAGCGACGTCGTCATCGTCGCGGTGCCGTGGGAGGGGCACGGCAAGACCCTGGAGTCCCTGCGCGAGGAACTCGCCGGCAAGCTGGTCGTGGACTGCGTCAACCCGCTCGGCTTCGACAAGAAGGGCGCCTACGCGCTGAAGCCGGAGGAGGGCAGCGCCGCCGAGCAGGCCGCCGCGCTGCTGCCGGACTCCCGGGTCGCCGCCGCGTTCCACCACCTCTCGGCGGTGCTGCTGATGGACCGGGAGATCGACGAGATCGACACCGACGTCATGGTCCTCGGCGAGGAGCGGGCGGACGTCGAGATCGTCCAGGCGCTGGCCGGGCGCATCCCCGGGATGCGGGGGGTCTTCGCCGGGCGGCTGCGCAACGCTCACCAGGTGGAGTCGCTCGTCGCGAACCTGATCTCCGTGAACCGGCGGTACAAGGCGCACGCCGGGCTGCGCGTCACGGACATCTGAGTGGATGGGGGACACTGGACGTCGTAGTACGCCGGTGTCCCCCGACAGGAGCCCATGGTCATGCCCCGCCTCGCCCTCTACACCCTCGCCGTCTGCCTGCTCGCGGTGGCGGCGGCCGTCGTCTCGTTCGTCCAGGGCAGTTTCCTGGGGATCGTGTGGGTGCTGCTCGCGGGTCTTTCGTCCAACATGACCTGGTACTACTGGCGGCGCGGCAAGGCCGAACGGCAGTCCGCCGCCGGTTAGCCCGCCGAGCAGAACTCGCTCTCGCCCTGCCAGAAGCGGTACAGCGACTGGCCGCAGTACGTCGAGAAGTTGTCGATGCCGAGGCCGCGCAGGATCGCGTCGATCACGTCGAAGAACCCGTTGTTGATCTCCGGCACCCACAGCACCGCGAACACGAACAGCAGGCCGAACGGCGCGAACGGCTCCACCTGGCGCTTCACGCTGTACGGCAGCCACGGCTCGATCACGCCGTAGCCGTCCAGGCCCGGCACCGGCAGGAAGTTCAGGAGCGCCGCCGTCACCTGGAGCAGCGCGAGGAACGCGAGCGCGAACCGGAAGTTCGCGGGGACGCCGTCCAGCGCGTCCAGCCAGAACGGCGCGGTGCAGACGACGGCGAACAGCACGTTCGTCAGCGGGCCCGCCGCCGAGATCAGGCTGTGCCGCCACCGCCCCTGGATCCGGTTCCGCTCGATGAACACGGCGCCACCGGGGAGGCCGATTCCGCCCATGATCACGAAGATCACGGGGAGGACGATGCTCAGCAGGGCGTGCGTGTACTTGAGCGGGTTCAGCGTGAGATACCCCTTGGCGCCGACCGTGATGTCCCCGCCGTGCAGTGCCGTCCGTGCGTGCGCGTACTCGTGCAGACACAGCGACACGATCCACGCCGCCGTCACGAACAGGAACACCGCCACCCCGGGCGTCTCCGCGAACCCCGACCACGTCGCCCACCCCGTGACCGCCGTGACCGCGAGTATGCCCACGAAGACCGGACTGATCCGCCGGTCGCTGTGGCGTGAGGTGGTGCTGGTCATGGGGTCGGGCTCCTGGGTCGGCGGGATGTTGGGTAGACCGTACAGGTGATGGGTGACGAAGAGGCTGAGAGCGGGTGGGGGGTTCTGGTAGTCGGTACTCTGAAAACGACTCGACCGGGGAGGTGCCGTGAGTATTACCGAGGACTGGGTGGCAGACGCCGTGGAGACCGTTCGGTTGCCCAGGCGGCTGCGACTCCGCCTGACCACGAACGGACTCACCTTGGTACCTGTCACGCAGGCGCACTTGACGACTCAGTTCCGTATTTTCGGCCAGATCGAGGCGCGGTTGCCGGGCTGGCGGGCGATCGGCGAGTTCAAGGTCCTGCCCGCGCGGGAGGGCTACTCGCCCGAACCGGACGCGTCGGCGCTTCCGGAGGAACAGTGGAAGTCGAACAGCAGCAGGTTCGACGAGGCGCTTCTCCCCTTCGTCGTCGAGGTGGTTTCTCCTGAGAGCACCGACCGGGACTACAGCACCAAACCAGCCCACTACGCGCAGCGTGGTATCCCCGCATACCTGATCGTCGATGTTCTCGCTGGTTCCTGGAAGCTCTTGACTCAACCGGAGGGCAGCGTCTATCAGTGCAGCACGTCCGGCCCTTTCGGTAAGGAGATCGAGATCCCGGTCGGCGAGCAGGTGCTCACTCTCGACTCCTCCCAGTTCGCGCGAGCCTGAAACCCGGAGGCGCGTCGGGGGCGTCCACAAGGACAATGGAGCCCGTGCGTTATTGCGTCCTCGGATCGACTCAGGTTCTCCGTCCCGACGGCACCGCGTTGGCGGTGGGCGGGGCGCGGTTGCGTGCGCTGCTGACGGTGTTGGTGCTGCGGGCGGGGCGGACGGTGTCCGTGGGGTCGCTGGTGGCGGAGGTGTGGTCGGGGGAGCCGCCGGCGGACGCGCACGGCGCGTTGCAGGCGCTGGTGGGGAGGCTGCGAAGGACGCTGGGGCCGGAGGCGATCGTCTCCGTGGACGGCGGATACCGGCTGGCCGTCGGTGCGGACGACGTCGACGTGTTCCGCTTCGAGCGGCTGGCCGGCGACGGCGCCCGCGCCCTGGCCGACGGTGACCCGGCGAAGGCGGCGGCGTCCGCCTGGAAGGAGGCGGGGACCTTCAGCTGCATGGTCTCGTCCGGACGCGGGCCCGCAGCCGGCTTCCGGGGCTCATCCCCCTGCCCCCGCCTGGTCACGACAGCGT